>JAAWKD010000052.1 GCA_022797215.1 Clostridia bacterium | reverse complement strand
CACGTGCTAAGCCTTTTCCATCTACTGCTTTAAATGCTTTGATTGCTAGCTTTTGAACTTGCTTTAATTTTTCCTCCTCTATTTCTGCTGGAATAACTGTACGTGATGCTGCATTTTGGTATTTCGCCTCAAAGGTATAAAAATCTTCTGCTGATAAAACCTCTCCTATACAAGTTACTTTTATCTCTTCATTTCCTAGCACTGCACTTTCTATTTCTCTTCCTATAATCTCTTCTTCTAACAAAATCTTCACATCATATTGACTAGCATCTAAAAGTGCTATTTCTAATTCCTTCTCATTAGTAGCTCTATGTACACCAACAGAAGAGCCTGAATTAGATGGCTTAACAAATACTGGAAAGTGGATTGTTTCCTCTATTCTTTTAGCAATTTGTGCCACTGACATTTCTTGCTCTTCAAATTGTTCATTGATATACTCAAATGTAAGGTTTCCATTTTTCTGAAGCGCTTTTATATAAATAAATTTTGCCTGTGGTATTCCTGCTTTTTCTAATACTATTTTCGTATATACTTTATCCATACATACACTAGAACTTAAAACACGACATCCTACATAAGGTATTTTTAAAAGTTCCAACATTCCTTGAATGGTTCCATCTTCTCCATATAAACCATGAAGTACAGGAAAAGCTATATCTAGTTTTTTCAAATATTCTATTACATTCGTAATTGGTTGAATTTGCGTTAACTTATCTCCTACTGATAATCTTGTAATTTCACTTACTGGCTTTGTGTATTCATACCATTCTCCATTTTGATTAATATAAATTGGATAAACCTCATATTTTTCCTTATCTAAATTTTGTATTACAGATGTTCCTGATGCAATTGATACATTATGTTCTGTTGACATTCCTCCAAAAATAACACCTAATTTAATCATATTTTCCTCCTTTAATTTTGGAAAAGAGAATATTCTCATTCTCCATTTAATATAAAAATTAAACAATAGCTTCACAGATTTGCGTAAAGTTTAGACTATTGGAAGCTTTCAACAACACAACATCTTCTGGTTTTAGTTCTTTTTTTAGAATATCAATAGCTTCTTCGTTGCTTTTACATAAAAAGATCCTTGTTTCTTCCATTCCTTCTCTTTTTGTCTGTTCTATTAAATGTTTCACTTCTTCTCCTACGCAAATAAGTATATCTATTTTATTGTTTACTACTTCTTTCCCTACTTTTTCGTGAAGTTCTTTACTATATTCTCCTAATTCTAGCATATCTCCCAATACTGCAATTTTACGTTTATCTGGCAACCTTCCTACATAGTCAAGAGCCGCCTTCATAGAGTCATAGTTTGCATTATAGCAATCGTTTACAATAGTAGCTCCATTTTTACTTTTCTTCATTTCCATTCTTTTTTTGGTAAGTTCAAATTTTTCAATTCCTTTTAATGCTTTTTCTATTGGAATTTCTAATGCCTTAGCTACGGATAAAGCACATAAGCTATTAGATATAAAATGTTCGCCTCCCACTGGAATAGAAACCTCATAAGTTTGGTTTTCAAGAATTGCTTCACATTTACTTCCATTTTCTTCAAATATTGCATTTTTTCCTAAAATAGTGCTTCCTTCTTGTAAGCCATAAGTAAGAATTTGGTAATTTGCTTTTTCTTTTTCATACCAATTATGTAGTAAGTCATTATCATAGTTGACAATAACTGTTCCCTTTGGATTTAAGCCCTCTAATATTTCTAATTTTGCTTTTAAAATATTGTCTCTTGACCCTAACATTCCAATGTGTGCTGTTCCAATATTTGTAATAACTGCTATGTCTGGCTTTGCAATCTGTGTTAATATGCTTATTTCTCCAAAGGAATTCATTCCCATTTCTAAAACCATTATTTCTTCATCTTTTAAATCTAGTACAGTTAATGGTAAACCTATTTCATTATTGTAGTTGCCTTGTGTTTTTAACACTTTATATTTTTGGGCTATCACACTTGCCACCATATCTTTAGTACTTGTTTTTCCTACACTTCCAGTGATTGCAACAACTGGAATATGGTATAAACTTCTTTTATAAGTAGCTAATTTTTGAATCGCTTTTGTAGTATTTTCTACTAGAACAATGGTAGCATGAGGATACTTCTTTGTTATTTCTTCCTGAAGCTCAATTCCTTGTAAAACACAAGCAATTGCTCCTTTTTCTAATGCTTGCTCATATAAGGTACTTCCGGTTAAATTTTTCTCCTTGAAATCCAAGATAGATTTGTCCCTCTTTTAGTTCTCTTGTATCTATACAAAGATTTTCAAATACTAAGTTTTCATCACCTTGTATAAGCTTTCCTTTACTTTCTCTTATTAAATCTTTTATTGTAACTTTATATTCCATAGGCTTAGTTCCTCTCTTTATTTTATTTTTACTTTCTTATTATATGCTAGTTTAGTGCTTTCTTGCAAGAATATCTGTAAAAAAATACATCTCCAAATTTGGAGATGTATTGAACTAACTATTTTCAGCCGTTCTATTAGCAATTTCAATTGCCTTTGTAACAATGTTACCACAAGTTTTTGATGGAACATTTCCCCATCCGCCATCTTGTTTTACTTGGTCATATACGCCAAGCTCCTTAGCGATTTCTTCTCTTAATTTATCGGAAATAAGTTTGCTGTTCTTTGACATCGAATTTACCTCCTAAATAGAGTTTCAAATTTGTGAAATTTTCTTACTTGATTAACAGTGAAAGCTTTATTTGCTTTTTGTTACTTTGATTTCACATTATTAGTGTGTACTTTCTATTAAAAATTATTTTTAAAATTTTTGCCAATTTTAATGTGTTAATGTTCCATTTGGTGTATTGACAATAACTAAAATATCTTCTTCTTTTCCAGTTTCACAATTAATATATACTAGAAAATCAGTATCATCTACTTTTCCTTTAAATTCCCAACATAATACTTCACTTTTCCATTCAGTTGGAATGATAGCTAAATTCTCACTTTTGATATCTAAATTTTTATTTAAGTTTTTCTTAGCCTGTTCTTTAGATACCATAATTTTTGAAGTATCTCTTTTTTCGTGATTATTTAGATACCCACTAGTTTCAACTCCCATTATTTCGCCGTTATCTAAAGCAACTTTTACTTTTATTAAGTCTGGATAAATCGTTACACCATCTTGTTCATAGGCATAATTAATTGTAACAATTCCATCTTGTTTAAGATAGTAAGTTTCCTTCATATCTTTAAATCCACGGTCATTTAAATATTTCTTCCCTATTTCATTTGCTCTTTCTTGACTAACACTTTCCGCTTCTACTGTTCTATTATAGTTCATAAATACAATATGTCCACCTTTTTCTGTAATAGAAATATTTAAGTTTGCATCTTTTTCATTGTTTACCTTAATTGCAAAATCATAAGTTACCATATTTGTATTTTCAGATTTACCTGATAGTGTAATTTCTTGTACTTTATCTTCTCCTACAAATTTCTTTGCTATTTCTTTTGCTTTTTCTTCGTTTACATTTTCTCCTATTAAGCCTTTTTTCTCTTTTTTAGTAATATGCTCTGAAAAAGCTCCATCATAAATTAAACCTGAATATTCATGAAAGTTTTCTTCTAAGTTGGTAAAACTATTTTTAGAGATATTGCTTACCTCTTGTGCAAAAGCTATCGTTCCTTTTTTCGTTAATTCTCCCCAACTGATCCTTCCATCATTCATATCAGCTGATAATTGATTTAGAGTATTTTCTAATTCTACACTATAATCATGTAATTGTTTTAAATTGTTCAAATCTTCTTGGGTTAGTTTTTTATTATTAATATTTTTGCGTGAAAGTGAATAACTGTAATCACTTACTTGGTTTAAAAACTTTTCTGTTTTTTCTAGTTCTACACTTTCAATTGGTAACCTTGATAAATATACTTGTGCTAAGTTTGCTTCTTTCCACACATTTGTTAGAGTTTCTGCTCCATGCTCTGGTGTACTAGATATTAATGACTTTGCCAAATAGGTTTCTACATTTTGCACATAATCTACCAATTCAAAAAATGCCATATTGTATTGATTTTCTGATGCTAATCTATAATCGGTTTGCTTTTTGTAAATCCACACTCCCATTGCAATAATAATGGCAAATAACACCACAACGACACTAAGCATATGTCTATCTTTTAATCGATTTTTCCAATCTACTAATTTATTTTGTCCCATTTTTTTAATTCCTTTCTTTTATTTATAATCATTATTTTTAACGACAAAATCTGTGTTTTCCAATTGTCTTAATTAATGGTCTTGACCAAATCCATTTATTGGTTGCAGTATCTGGATTGAAATAATAAATTGCTCCATCTGTTGGATCCCAACCATTTAAGGCATCTCTGGCTGCTTTTACTACAGTAGCTCCCTCTTCTATAGGAACATTAATCTGTCCATCTGATACAGCGGTAAATGCACCTGACTGATATATCACTCCTGCAATTGTATTAGGAAACTTTGAATCTTTTACGCGGTTTAGAATAACTGCTCCTACTGCCACTTGTCCCTCATATGGTTCTCCTCTTGCTTCTCCATTAATTGCTCTTGCTAATAATTGTACATCTGAAGTATTTCCTCCTCCTGAAGCTTCAACTTGGTTTGGATCTGTTAATTCGAATATTCCAAAAATAGTTAAGAATACTGTCAGTCCTAATAGTATAAATAGACTAATTCTAATCATTAGATTTTTCATTGACTTTCTCCTTAATTTAAGTTTTTTATTAATTGATAGTTTGTGCATATTTTGTAAAATTATTCAAAAAAAGAAAAGCTAAAATTAGTTTTTTATTTTAACTATTCATTTTTATGAACACTTCCTTTCTGGTTTTTAATGTGATAAAATAAAAGCAAATAAAAAGGAGAGATTTTATAAATGAAAAAAGTATTAATTTTTTATGCTTCTTATGGTGGTGGGCATTTATCAGCTGCTAAGTCTATTTTGAAATATATAACTGAACACTATACTAATGTAGAAGCTGAAATGGTAGATTGCATGAAATATATTAATAAGCCTATCGAAAAAGTAACAACTGGTGCCTACCGAGAAATGGCAAAAAAAGCTCCTAAGCTCTGGGGAAAAGTTTATACTAGTTCTAAGAAAGGTCTTCTTTCTAAGATTAGTAAGGATAGTAATAAATTAATGGCAAGAAAACTAAATCATTTATTACAAGAAAAGAAACCTGATTTCGTAATTTCCACGCATCCTTTTAGTAGTCAAATGGTAAGTTATTTGAAGAAAAAAGGGGAATTCAATTGTACCTTAGCCACTATTATGACTGACTTTGCTATGCATAAACAATGGCTAATTGGTCATGAATATACAGAGTACTTTTTCATTTCTAATGAGGCTATGAAACAAGATATTGTTGAGTATGGCGTTTCTAAAGACAAAATATTTGTGACTGGAATTCCGATGTCTGATAGATTTTTTGAAAATTTTGAGGATAAAAAAATCTATGAAATGTTTGAATTAGATCCTAATAAAAAAGTAATTTTATTTTTTGGCGGTGGTGAATTTGGTTTAGGAAAAGAAAGGACTACTCAAATTTTGCGTGTTTTTATTCAGAAAGTACCAAATTATCAAATTGTGGCTGTCAGCGGAAAAAATAAAAAAATGAAAGAAGTTTTTGAACAATTAGTAAGTGAAAATCATGCTCAAAATAGGGTTCGTGTACTAGGTTTTACGGATAAAGTCCCTGAATTAATGCATATTGCTTCCTTAGTCGTTACAAAACCAGGTGGCCTTACTACAACTGAAAGTCTAGCTTCTACTCTTCCGATGGTAATTATTAATCCTATTCCTGGTCAAGAAGAGGAAAATGCAGAATTTTTAGTTAAAAATGGAGTGGGAGTTTGGATTAAGAAAGGAGATAGTCCAGAAGAAGTTATTACTAACTTATTTGCCTCTGATGAATTAGAAAAAATGAAAAAGAATACTGAAAAATTTACAAAGCAGTATTCTACAAAAACGATTTGCGAGATGTTATTAAACAATATTTAATGAATAAGATGTAATTATATTATAGCTCTAATATAATTACATCTTTTTTGTTAAGGTGTGTCCCCTATATGACACTGCAGGCATCAAACTAATTATTTTGGCCTTTGACTTCGCAAAGTCCAAAACAATAGTTTATGCTTATTCATAAGCTCGCTGTTCCTGCCACAGGCAGCGCTCACTTATTCATCACAAAAAGGAACGTCCCCAACCTGACATTAAATTTCTCTTCTGCCTTCTAGTGCTTTACTCAAAGTAACTTCATCTGTATATTCTAAATCTCCACCAACAGGAATACCATGAGCAATTCTTGTTGCTTTAATTCCCATTGGCTTAACTAATTTTGAAATATACATAGCTGTCGCTTCTCCTTCTACACGAGGATTTGTCGCTAGAATAATTTCTTTTACTTCTCCTCCCATTAGTCTTGTAAGTAATTCTTTAATTTTTATATCATCTGGTCCTACACCATTCATAGGAGAAATGCTACCATGTAATACATGATAAACTCCTTTAAATTCGTGTGTTCTTTCCATTGCTACAACATCTCTTACATCTTCTACCACACAAACTACAGAATGGTCACGATTTTGATTACCACATATTGGGCAAGGATCTGTGTCTGATATGTTATAACATTGTGAACAATATTTTAAGTTACTTTTGGCTTCTAAAATAGCTTTTACAAATTCATTAGTTTCTTCTTCTGTAGCATCTAACATATGAAAGGCAAGCCTAGCTGCTGTTTTGTTTCCAATGCTAGGCAACTTTTCAAATGCTTCGATTAATTTTTCAATTGATGGTGCGTAATAACTCATTTTACTATTCCTTTTCCTACATCATGCCTGGTATATTATACTTTCCTAATTCTTGGGCTTGTGCACTATCTACTTTCCTCAATGCTTCATTAACACAACTTAAAATTAGGTCTTGTAACATCTCTACATCGTCTGGATCAACAGCTTCTTTTTTTATTGTAATTTCTTTTACTTCTTTACTACCAGATACTTTTACATAAACTGCTCCTCCACCTACACTTGCATCAAATTCTTTTGCTGCAAGTTCTGTTTGAGATTTTTCCATATCTGCTTGCATTTTTTTAGCTTCTTTCATTAATTGGCCTAAATTCATTCCGCCAAATCCTCCACCCATTCCTGGGAATCCACCTCTTTTTGACATACTATTTCTCTCCTTTTTTATGTTTACTTTTTAAAATTTTTTCTATTCTTCAATCTCATTTACTGGAATTCCTAAATCCTTGATTGGATTTTGCTCTTCCGCCTCTTTTGCTTTTTGCTTTAAAATCTCATCTTGATTATCTAATAGTTTTACTCTCATTGGTTTGCCACATTCTATAGAAACTAGCCTTTCTAGTTCTTGTACATTTTCTGGGCGTTCCATAGTGGCTTTAATAAATGGGGTTAGCCCATTTTGAAATACCACTCCAACTGTCATATCATTTACTAGTGTAGCAATTGTACTTATTAAGTTTGTAGCTAATATCATTTTTCTTTCTTCTCTTAGTTGACTAATAATTTTAGGCCAAAACTCTAATTGTTTTATATTTAATTTGCTAAAATCAATTGGTTCTTTCTTTTCAGCTTTTGCTACTGGGTTTGTTTTTGTTTTTTCTGATGTGCCACCTACTTGGAAACTTCCTTGTGCTATTTTTCTTTCTAGTTGTGTTATTCTATTTTTTAATTCTTCTATCCCTGCTGAGTTTTCTGTACCTGCATTTTTAGCTGTTTCAATAACTGGTCCACATAGTTTAATCATAGATACTTCAAATAACACAGCTTTTTGTGAAGACCATTTCATATCATTTTCTAATTCAGATAATACATAAATTATTTGTAATAGTCTTTCCTTTTCTATCTTTCCTGCTATAGCCTCTATTTGTTTTAATTCTTCTTGATTATATATTTCTAATTTCTGTGTTGTTTTCCATACTAAAACATCTTTTGTATATTTAATTAGTTCCCACAAAAGATTGCTTAAATCTTTTCCTTCTTGCATAACAGTTTCTACTACTTTAATTGTCTTCTCTATATCATTTTCTACAATTGCTTCTAATATTTGTGAGATAAAGGTTAATTTTGGAATTCCCACTAGGTCTTTTACTAAATCTTCGTCTATCTTCTCACTATTTTCTTGCAAGCATCTTTCTAATATACTTAAAGCATCTCTCATTGCACCTTCTGCTAAAATGGAGATAATACTTAGTGCTTCTTTTGTGATTTCAATTTTGCTTTCATCACAAACATATTGTAGTCTTTTGCTAATATCATTATTAGAAATTTTCTTAAAATCAAAACGTTGACATCTTGAAAGAATGGTTGCTGGTAGTTTTTGTGGCTCTGTTGTTGCTAAAATAAACTTAACATGTGCTGGTGGTTCTTCTAATGTTTTTAATAAAGCATTAAAAGCTCCTGTTGATAACATATGAACCTCGTCGATAATATAGACTCTATATTTTGCCAAAGTTGGTAAAAAATTTACTTCATCACGAATGGCTCTAATATCATCTACACTATTGTTAGAAGCTGCATCCATTTCTACAATATCTGTTAAAGACCCTGATAGTGCTGCTTTGCAGATTTCACATTCATTACAAGGCTCTCCTTCTTGTGGATTTAAACAGTTAACTGCTCTTGCTAAAATTTTGGCAGTAGTTGTTTTTCCAGTTCCTCTTCCACCGTTTAATAAATAGGCATGGCCTACTCTTCCTGCCATAATTTGATTTCTAATTGTTTTGGTAATATGCTCTTGCCCTACCATGTCTGCAAACTTTAATGGTCTAAATTTTCGGTATAATGCAGTATATGCCATTTTTCCACCTCTTTTGTTATGATACTAAGAAAGATATGAAATTTCCTTTTTCTGACCACTCTATGGAGAATAAATACCACATAAGAAGTATCTACTTATTGCTGCTTCCTTCCGGACCTGACAAGGTTCATAGGCTTCTATTGGCTTTACTCTCCATACAATGGCCAGAATAAAAAACTTCATACCTTTGTATTATATACTTTTTTAGTTTGTTTATCAAGAGAATTTTTTAGTTATTTTTGAGGTTTTATTGCTATTTTACCCTTTTAAATATAATGTCCTTCATATCTGTTTTTTCTAAATAACAATTTTCCTCTTCATCTAAATTTCCTGTTGGCAATTCTAGTTCAATTTCTGCTTGGTATTTAGCCTTAGTCGTTTCTATTGTAAAATCACAAGTAATGCTAAATTTAATTTCTTCATTTATTGCTTTTATCTTTTTTAGTAGTGTATTATTGTGAACAATTTCCTTGTCCTTGTCAGAAGTATAGTTTCCAATACTGCTATTACTAAATCGAATTAATACTTGCCCACCTTTGCTACCTATTTCTAAATTAGATGCATTACTGCCGCTACTTCCTTTGTATTCTAGTTTTTCTTCTACTAAAAATTGTTCATCATAAGTGTATATTCTTCCTGCTTCACTATTTGGCATGTATGTTTTAAGAGTTCCCTTTTGAGGTGCACTTTTAATTTGAATATTACTGATTTTAACACTTTTAATTAATTCGTCTTCTTTGATATTGTTTGTATTCTGGTCTATATAAAAATATACATCATTGTTTTGGTAAATATCAAAATTCCACTTTTCTTTACTTTTTTCTTCTGTCTCTACTCCCTCAACTGTTCCTATCACTACAATTTTGGAAAGTTGATATGGCATATTGGTTTCACCCTCAACTTCATATTTAATCATCATAATGGCAACAAACAGAAGTAGTAAGGCTAAAATGGTTATTGCAACTATGAGTTTAATCGTTTCCTTCCTTTTTTCGGTTATCACTTTTTCCTCCTTAAGATTTCTATTCTTTTGTATATTCATTGTATTAATTGTAGCTATATTGATATATGTTATTTTGGCGGAGCGGGTGGGATTCGAACCCACGTGGCACTTATACAGCACCTAATTGATTTCGAATCAACCTCGTTATGACCACTTCGATACCGCTCCTTTTATTTCTTTTTTTGACGTAACTCTTTAAAAAATTGTTTTAAAATCTGTTCACATTCTTGACCTAAAATTCCTGTTTCTATCTCTATTTTATGATTAAATGGATAATCTTGCAATAAATTGAGAACAGAACCACATGCTCCCGTTTTTGGATCCATTGTTCCAATATATAGTTTCCTAATTCTAGATTGTATTAGTGCTCCTGCACACATAGAGCAAGGCTCTAGTGTTACATACATATCACAATCTGTTAATCTCCAAGAATTTAATTTTTTGCTTGCTTTTTGAATTGCTAGAATTTCTGCGTGTTTCGTAGTATCTAGCTTGTACTCTTTTTCATTATATGCTCTTGCTATAATTTTATGATTCTTTACAATAATAGCTCCTACTGGAATTTCTTCTTTGTCATAAGCTTTTCTTGCTTGTTTTAGTGCTTCTTTCATGTATTTTTCAGTTTCTAGCATTTCTTCCTACTTTCTTATTTTTAGGTCTAGTTTGCTTTATTATCATACAATATTTAAGAATATATGTCAAATATAAATCACTGCATTCGTCAAGAAAGTCGCGACTTTCT
>JAAWKD010000051.1 GCA_022797215.1 Clostridia bacterium | reverse complement strand
TAAATCATTTACATAGAAATAATCGTGTTCATTAAAGAATAGGTACAAGCTATCTTTAATAATTACTCTATGGGGCTCTACATACGCTAAATTGGTATGTTCAATAATTCTTAGACAACCATTTATTATCTGTGGCTGTTCCTTTCCTTTAAATTTTAAACGGCACGCCCATTCGATTTTAGAGAGTAATTCTTTACTCATATTGATTTCTTGTTTAATTATATGTACCATAATACCACAAAAACCTCCTCCTTTAAAGACTTTTGGTCAAAAAAAGACCGCTTCATTTTTTGAAACGGTTTAAGTTTTTTGTGTTGTCAAACTCTTATAATCTTGAAATTAAGTTATATCAAGTATTATAGAGAGTTCGACAAAAACTCGTCTTGGTGGGCAGAGATGGATTCGAACCATCGTACTCGTATGAGAACAGATTTCTTACTACTATAGTTTTCACTACCACGCCTGTGTTTGTAGTCTGGACTTTCTCTTTATCTTTATAAGATACCAGGTATAAAGTCTCTACACTCGAAGATTTTTTCTCCTAGCTCGGGATTATCATCAGCCTAACTGTTAAGACTTCCCCGAATTAGCCTAGTTTTCATCACATAATTACTTATGTGAGCTGCAATTTCTGATTTTTTGATTTCAAAAATCAAAGCCTACAGTCTGCCGCCTTTAGCCACTCGGCCATCTGCCCATGTATTTAATTTTTGCACTTCTTTATTATACCCTTATGTTAGCATTTTGTCAAGTATTTCTCTTTTATTTTCTACTAACTAAAAAGTGTAATTGGTGCGCCATCAAGGATTCGAACCTTGGACCCACCGGTTATGAGCCGGTTGCTCTGACCAACTGAGCTAATGGCGCATATTTTTTATATTCCAGGAAAGTACTTGTTCTTGACGTAGAATATAAATATGCAAACATTGCAAAATCTTAAAAGCTTGCCTTTTAAATTTGTTAGTTTGTACAAATGCAGTTTTAAGTATAGAACATTTTGTCTAAAAAGTCAATACTTCTTCTTAATTTTCTCTTTGTTCCTTTTACATTTTAAAACTTGTAATATAGAAAACTACTATATTACAAGTTTTAATATCTAACATGAATTTACTCTTCTTAGAGATTAGTTTTGGTTTTGCTCTCCTCTTCCTTCTGTAAGTGCTGGATGTTGAATAACAATCTTAACTTTAAATGCATAAGTAAGAGCTTTAACTACTTTACTATTTTTAATTCTTTCCCATAAAGAAGGTTTTACCTCTACTCTTGTTTCATCTAAATAAGCTTGTTGTTCTGGAGCAGCTCCCATAGTTACTGTTTCTGCTTGTTGTACTGTAGTAATTGTTTCTTCTTCTATATCTTGTGGTGTTGGAATTAGTTTTAGTGCATCTGCCACTTCGATTCCAATATAACTTAAAGCTTTTGATCGATCTTCTATTCTCTCCATGTCAATTTCAATATGTAAGTTGGATTCCAAATTGACAATTCTTGCATTAATTAGTTTTACTGCATCTTGATAGTTTTGAGATTTATCAGACTTTGTTCTACCAATTACGCTTAATGTATCTATAATATCTTCTGAAAAATCATTTGATATATTTTTTACAATCTGTTTCCAATCTTCTTCTTTATTCTCAACAGCATCTAATGCTTCTCTTAATGAACCTGCTAAGGAGATATTTTTTTCTCTTTGGCGAATTAACTCTTCTATTCTCTTTGTGTTTTCTTCAAATTGATTTGTTGCAAATTCCACTAAGCCGTAAGCTGCTTTATATACACTCTTTGGAAAATTCTTTTTCTTTGGATATTCAATTAAGTATGTTTTAATTGACTCTATTAAATCCTTAAAGTAAGCATCTTCTTCTAATTGAACAATTTGTTTTTTACTATTAGGATTGATTAATTTTTCTACTTTGTCAATATTTGATAAAATTTTTTCTTCCGTGATTACCATTCTCACGTTTACTATGCCAGATTTAGACATTGTAAACTTTCCCTCCTTTGTCCTATGCTATTTTCTCTTATGTTGATATTATACACTGATATTTTGAAAACTACAATAGGATTTCCTTTAAAATATCTTTACATTTCTGTTACAATTTTATTACAACATTTTTACGAAGTCAAGGACATTTTGTATTTTTTTGTCATTTTTTATTCATCTTTCTTCAACTCTGCATATCTCTTGATTTTCATAGTTGTTGTTTTTTCAAATTCATCATGTTTAATCTCTAAATTTTTAATTGCTTTATAGGATGTTAATTGTTTATTTACCGCTTTTATTTTTTCCCAAATAATCTCTTTAATTTTCTCCTCTGATATATCTTTACCATATCTAGTTTCTATTTCCTCCAAGTTTGGAATTACCTTTACAGAAATAATCAGCTCTTTGTTAGCTTCTTCCTTTGGAGCTTCCTTGCCATACACCATACATTCCTTAATTTCTGCAATTTGACCTAATAGAAGCTCTATTTCCTCAGGATAAATATTTTTACCATTTTGTGTTACAATAACGTTTTTACTTCTTCCTGTAATATATAAAAATCCGTCTTGATCTAAGTATCCAACATCTCCTGAATGGAACCATCTTTGCCCTTCCTTTACTTCAATAGCTTCTTTGGTTGCTTCTTCGTCTTCATAATAACCAAGCATTAAAGTAGGTGTTTTAATTAATACTTCCCCTTCTCCATTTTGATTTGGATTGTCAATTTTAAGTTCTGCTTGGAAAATTGCTTTTCCTGCAGAGCCTACTTTTGGTTGAAACTCTGGCGTTAGTGCTGATATAGGAGCAGTTTCTGTTAATCCATATCCTTGTAAAAATACAATTCCAATATCTTCTACCCATTTTCCAATTTTTGCATCAATTGGCGCAGCAGCAGATACAATAATTCTTAGTTTTCCACCTAAATTTTCATGAATTTCGCCAAACACTTTACGTTTCACATCAACTCCTACTACCTTTAAAGCATTAGTTACATGTATCATAGAATTTACTAATCCATCTTTTTTACTCTTTTTAATATTCGCATTTATCTTACGATATAAGTTTTCAATTAAAAGTGGTACAGCCAGTAATGCTGTTGGGTTAGTCTCTTTAAAGTTTGGCACAATATGTTTTAGTCCTTGGCAAACTGCAATAGAGCATCCATTTGCCATTGGTAATAAAAATCCTATAGAAGATTCATATGTATGATGTAAGGGAAGTACTGAGAAGAATCTGTCTGTTGGCATTAATTTTACATAAGCTGAAACAGCATTAATATTTTCAGCCAAATTACGGCTAGATAGCATAACTCCTTTTGCATTAGAGGTAGTTCCTGATGTAAATAACAATACTTTGAATTCATCTGGTATAATTTCTATTTTAGAATAAAAATCATCTCCACTTTCTACTAATGCTCTTCCTTCTTCTATTAAATACTTCATTCCTACATTTTTACCATTGATGCCTTCATCTGAATACATCTTTACAAAGTATTTGACTTCTGGAATTTTCTCCATGATTTTTTTAATCGCTTCTGCTTTCTTTTCAGAATAAATAATGACATCTGCTCGAGACCTTTTCACTACATTTTCTAACTCATTGTCTGGTAATTCCTTGTCTGTTGGAATTGCAATCCCTTTGCCACATAACATAGTCATATAGGAAACATACCATTCATAAGTAGTTTCGCTAATAATCAATACTCTTGGCATATCTTCTAATGATAACTTTCTAGTTAATGCAGTTCCAAATCCAATAACATCTTTTCCAAATTGTTCATAACTAATTTCTACATATTTCCCTTTTGAATCAAACTTTTCCAAAATAAAATCTTTGTTTCCGTAGGTTTTAATAGATTTATAGAAAACCTCCTGAATTGTCGCATAAGATGTTGCATCATAATTTTTAGCTTCTCTTTTCTTTTGGTTCTCCTGTGCTCTTTGAAGAGCTTCATAATCTACCTTTACTTCATCGATTTCAGGAATATCCTTCATTTTCAATTTTGGAAATTTAAAATCTGGTACTTTAAAATCTCTTAATCCTCTCATTTTACTTATATAGTCTATTTTAAAATAGACTACATCTCCTTTCTATTTTCCCTCAATTTTGGTTCATGTATCAATCGTATACCTCTCCTTCAGATGTTTCTTTAAACACAAAATGTTTCACTACTAGGATTACTCTTTAACTTTTTAATAAAAATTTTCTCAATTTCTTTATCTAACACAGCCATATCTACTTCCTCTTGATGACGCATTTTATAAATTAAACTTGAACAAGTAAAGCCAAAAATACCAGAAGCAATTACATTTGGATCTCCTTCTACTATCTCTCCCTTTTGAATTCCTTTTTTCACTATTTCTTCAATCATTTGAATATAATCAAATACATAGTTTCTACACATTTGAGAGCGGGAATCATTTCCCCAGATTTGACTTAAGATAATTGTCATAAAGCTTTCATATTTGACTAACACTTTAATTTGTATTAATACAATTGCCCTTATCTTATCAATCGAATTTTCCAAATTTTCTGTTTTAATCGCAATACTATTTTTTAATAGTTTTACTCCTTCTTCTATTAAAAAATTGAATATTTCCTCTTTACTTGAAAAGTGATAATATAAAGTTCCTTTTGCTACTCCTACTGTTGCTGTAATCTCTTCAATACTTGTTGCATCATATCCTTTTTCCGCAAAAAGTTTCATTGATGTTTCAAATATTTTTCTTTTTGTTTTATTCATATGTTTCTCCTATTTTCTTTTTTTGGCATCTAGTACATCTAAATTATCTAATGCTTTCCCTGTTCCTAGTGCAACACAAGAAACTGCATCTTGTGCTATCATCACGTTAATTCCAGTCTTTTCTTGTAAGAGTTTGTCTAATCCATCTACTAAGCAGCCTCCACCTGTCATATAAATCCCTCTATCACTAATATCTGCTGCAAGTTCTGGTGGTGTTTTCTCTAATACACTGTGTACAGCATCTACTACCATCATGGCAGGTTCTATCAATGCTTCAAACATTTCACTAGAACGTACTGAAATCGTTCTTGGCAATCCTGTTGATAAATCTCTTCCACGAAGTTCCATTTCCATATCTTGAATTTTAGGATATACACAACCAATATTAATCTTTAAGTCTTCCGCTGTTCTCTCTCCAATAATAATGTTGTATTTTTTCTTAATATATTTCACAATGGCTTCATCAAATTTATCTCCTGCTACTTTTAGAGAATTACTAACAACCGATCCACCTAATGAGATAACTGCAATGTCTGTAGTACCTCCACCGATATCTACTACCATATTTCCACAAGGTTTAGAAATATCGAGTCCTGCACCAATTGCTGCTGCGATTGGTTCTTCTATCAAGTATACCCTTCTTGCCCCTGCTTGAGAAGCAGCATCGATAACAGCCTTTTTTTCTACTTCTGTTACTTGTGAAGGAATGCATATCATAATTCTTGGAGCAAAAATAAATTTCCCACAAACACGATTAATAAAATATTTAAGCATCTTTTCAGTTACTGTATAATTAGAGATAACCCCATCTCTTAGAGGCCTTGTTGCTACTATATTTCCAGGAGTTCTTCCCAACATTCTTCTTGCTTCTTTGCCTACTGCTAAAACATCTCCTGTATTATTATCTACTGCTACAACAGAAGGTTCTCTTAAAACAATTCCTTTTCCTTTCGTATAAGCAATAACACTAGCTGTCCCTAAGTCTATTCCAATATCTTGTCCGCACTTGAACATTGTCATCTTTCCTTTCAGAATTATTGTTACATATTCTTTACATTTTCTTTACGATTATATTACAGTTTATATAAAATAGCAATCTCTTTTATTGTAAAAATATAAAAAAATGAAAATAGAGTATGTTTCCATACTCTTATTTTACCTATTGTTTTATTATTCTATACAATTTTATAAAAAGAAATATCCTATTCTTTATCTACCATACTAATTTTTACATGGCTAACATTATCATAGCGAAATCCTAATTCATAGTTCTTTTGCTCACCTGGATAAAATTTATCTACCTCTATATATTTGGTTCCTACATTAATATCCCTTGGTGTATAAAAATCAAATTTCAAATATTGATTATGGATTACTTCTTCTGATGTATTTTTTATAGTTCCTTTCACATTGCCATTTACACTAGAAGCTTCTGCTGTTTGTACAGCTACTTCTAAAGATTTAACATTTACTTCATAACTTGTCATTGGTTGGTATAAGGCTTTTGTATAGTTGTATATCATGATGTCTGAAAAGATGAAGAAAAATACAAATATTAGTAAGTAACAAAAAAATACCTTCATCCTAGGGCGTCTATCAAAAAACCATATATCCATGTAGTTCATATCAATCTCTCCCCTCGACCTTTTTATTACATTTTTCTAAAGACACCTGCTACTTTTCCTAAAATCTCACAATTTGGAACAATAATTGGGTCCATTGTGCTATTTTCAGGTTGTAGCCTAATGTGATCTTTTTCTTTATAAAATGTTTTAACAGTTGCTGAGTCCTCAATTAAAGCAACTACGATTTGACCATTTTCTGCTGTATTTTGTCTTTTAACTAAGATATAATCTCCATCCAAAATACCAGCTTCAATCATGCTTTCTCCACGTACTGTTAGCATAAAGCTTTCACTATTTCCAACAAAGTCAATAGGAATTGGGAAAGTGTCTGTAATATTTTCTACTGCTAAAATTGGTTCACCTGCTGTAATCTTTCCAATAACAGGGACTTCAATCATTTCTTTTCCAGTGTAATAGTTCTTCTCTTCATGCTTTTTAGTAACATCTTCTCCGTTACCACCTTTTAATAGCCTTAATGTCCTTCCTTTTTGCTCTTCTTTTTTTATGTAACCTTTTTCTGCTAATTTTGCTAAATAGTTATGTACAGTTGCAGTTGACTTTAACCCTACTGCTTTTCCAATTTCTCTTACAGATGGAGCATATCCATTTTCTCCCATTTCTTTTTCAATAAATTTTAAAATTGCCTTCTCTCTTTTATTAATTGCCATAGGATCTTTTGTTTTTTTTGGCATATTTCCTCTCTCCTTATTCTTAATTTTTCTACATTTCATTTTTTAATACTATATAATGATATCATACAAACAAAAAAATGTCAAATATTTGTTTGACATTTTCTTGTTTGCTATACTTTTCATATATTTTATATCCTACTACATACTCAAAGTTCCGTCGCTTGCAACTTTGACATTAGATTTGAGAGAAACTACGGGCCTCAACCCATGGTCATAGCCGTCCGTGTACTCGTTCGAGTAGTACAAGCTGTCCCCGTCCACGTAGCCGTCGTGAACACCGCGCACACCAAAGGTGCAACGGCCTACGTACGTATAGACATACTGAGAGCTGAGCCAGTAATAATCACTATCAGTACCTGCAAATAATAAAGTATAAGCTTTAGAACTTCCATTTATTGTAGTTTCGGTGCTTGATGTAGTCGACAAAGTTTGTGGATAATAATAGTAATAATTGTGTGTTAATGTTACACTGTTTTTACCTGTTTCATTTTCTAATGGTATCCAATTACTACCATTCCAGTAAGTAAATCTGGTATAACTTGAAGTAGTATCAGTGGTTGGATATTTTGTTCCTTGATAATGGATTTTTCCATCTGCATTTAATGTGTATGTTACTTCATTCTTCCATTGATAGACATTATTTGTTCCTTCATTATATTTTGCTACATCTGGGTTGTATCCAGTTACTCGATTAATATCTTCTACATCCATTGACCTAGCTGATTCTGCCATATTCGTATCTTTGAATTTTGCTCCTTCTGTATTTAATTTAGATACTCCATTGACATATCCATCTTGACCAGATAATTCAACTGTTCCTTGGTTACTATTGGTTGTGATTAATAATTTTCCGTCTTTTGCGCCTAGAACAAACCATTTTCCGTCTTCCACACCATTTGCAGTGTAGCCTTTAACTGCTTGTCCTACTTCAAGTGTTACTGTTCCATTTGTAACGTTTGTTTTATCTTGTGTCCATCCATCAGTTGTAGGCTTTGTTCCTATTCCATTGATTGCTTCATTTATATAATTTTGTAAATTAGCAAAATCTCCTTGCTCATTTCTAATTGCTTCTTCTGTTTTGTTTTTGGCATCTTGTGCTAATTTAAAAATACTGTTATCTCCTAACACATAGGTTATAGTTATCCCCGCCAATATTAGCAAAACGACCACTGTGACCACCAATGCCACTAATGTTATACCTTTTGTACTTTTCACCTTATTCATCTTTTGAACTCCTCCATTTTAAATTATTTATGCTTTCATCATAGCATAGAACATTATGTTTTTCAATAATTTTTGAGTAAAAATATTTGATGTAAATTTTTCTCACGTGTGTTTTCTATACACACTATATCACAAACAATATTATAAAATCAAGATAATAATTATTTTTTTGGAGAATATGATGAAAAAATTTAATGAAAAACGTAATGTAGTAGGCTGTTTAATCAAAGAATATAGAGAAAAGAAAAATTACACTAAAACACGGATTATCTCAAAAATTAGAATTACTTGGTATTGAACTCGATAGATTTGAAATTTATAAAATAGAAAATGGTAAGATGATTGTTAAAGATTTTGAACTAATTGCTTTGTCTATCGTTTTAGATATCCCCTTTGATGAAATTAAAAAATTAATAGACTTCGAATAATTAAAAATATGCAAGTTTATATAATATAGAAAAGATAGAGTTTCAAAATGCTCTATCTTTCTAAATACCACTCCTTTTCTTTATCTTCATGTTTAAGTTGCTTTTCAGCATCTAAATAAGTATGATTTTCCTTTTCAAAGTCTCTAATCAAATTATCTTCTGCTCCCAAATCAAACCTTTTGCAAATCCATTTTATAAACTTTCCAATGGTTTCTCTAAATTTATCTACTACTTTGTGTAAATGGCTATTTTCTTTTTCTAAGTTTTTGATTTTACTTTTATACTTCCATTCCATATCAAATTCTTTTTCCTTATATTCTGCTTTTATATTCTCTACTTCTTTATGCAACTTTTCGTTGTCAGCCATTATTTCATTTCTCTCTTTTTGATACTTTTCAGCTCTTTCTATCATTTTAGCTTACTTTAACAATTCTTGGTGCATTAACAATTTATCTTGGTATAATTCATTTATCAATTCATCTTTTGGTTTGATAATTTCTTCTAATATCTTTTCATCTCTTTTCTTCGATAATCTATTTATATTAATGTCAGCAATTTCTGGAACATTTGGCAATTCTAATTTCATATTTTGCAATTTCTCTTTTGTTTTGTCAAAGTTAGTTATCTCTTTATACTCTTTTAAATCAATGTGTTCTCTTCTTGTTTCTTCTTTTGGAACACCTCTCTCTAATTCAAAATTGTGTGAAGTCATATATTTGTAAAAAGCATCTTGTAATTGTCTATAACTATCTTTCGCCTTCCAAAATTCACTACAAGCTAGTTTTTCAATATCATTTCCTTTTTTATCTTTCGTATGAACAACAGGCAAAAAAATCAAGTGCATATGTGGAGTTTCCTCATCTATATGCACTTTTGCAGACATTATATATTGTTCATCTAAATTCTTATATTCAGTTACAAATTGATAGGCAGTTTCAAAATATCGTTTTGTTTCTTCTTCTCCTATTGTTTCAAAAAATTGCTTATCAGAAGTAATTATATATTCACACGCTATATTACTTACTGTTTTTATTTGCCCTTTTAAGTTATATTCTTCTTTTATCTTGTCAAATTCCTTTTCATAACTATATCTTGGTTGTTTTATTGAATAATTCAAATATGATTTTTCTTTATCAATATTATCATTTGAATAATTCTTATTTCTTCTTTCATTGTGTCTAAATATTCCTTTTAGATTTTCTCTTTTGTATTTTGTGTTTCTTATTATTGCATAACTCATTTCACATAACCTCCTTGCTCAGCTCTAGAACAAATACCATAAGCCAATAAAAATTTTTGCTTTTTAGCTGGGTATTGTAACACACTACAACACTTTTTTCGCTTATCGCTTCAAAAAGTGTTAGTGTGGCAGGGACACCCCACACCCCTTTGCCTAAAAAATACAAGTAGTATTTTTTAGGTTTTCGCTAAAGTTGCTTGCTTAGCAACTTTAACGAAAAAAATCAGCCACCAAAGTAGTTAATTTACTCTAGTAGCTGATTTCTTATATGCAAATGTAGCTTTTCACATTTGCATATGGTTTAGCATACTCTCTGTTAGAATATTCTTCCTTTTACTTTCCTTTATTTTTAGTTTTAGACGTTTTTCTTTTGTCATTTAAGTAAACCTACTTCTTGTTAATGTAGACAAAAACCTGCTAATAAAAGTCAATACTTTTTTCTAAATATTTCTAAAAAAATCAATTTATATTTTTATACATGACAAATAACACTCTTTTTTAAGAGTGTTATAATATTATGTATACATTCTTATCTAATTATCATAGACTGCTTTTACTCTTGCATAATATATTTTTAAAAATTTATTTAATCCTGCTATCTTTGCAACTTTTGGTGCTTTTCCTTCTTTTTCTTTTTTTATCATAAACAA
>JAAWKD010000050.1 GCA_022797215.1 Clostridia bacterium | reverse complement strand
ATGTTGACACTTAGGATGGCATGTCGGACAAGTATCGGGATTATTCCCATGTTGACACTTAGGATGGCATGTCGGACAAGTATCGGGATTATTCCCATGCTGACACTTAGGATGGCATGTCGGACAAGTATCGGGATTATTCCCGTGCTGGCACTTAACTTCCTCAGGAGTAGAGTCAGTCGGTCTTTCGGATATATTTGCGTCATTGCCGTCATTCGCCGCCTGGGTTACATCAATCCTCAACCATACATACTTTCGGGACCTAGTAGTAGTTTCAGCAAACTTTGCGAGATATAGAGTTCTTTTTACAGTCATTACTTCATTGGGATTATCCCAAATCAAATGACTATTTTGCAGAGATACTGTTAAAAGCTTCTGTCCGTCAGTTCCCTTCAGTTCCTTTGGTATTGTGTAATCCTTTCCTTCAACAGGCTCCGTTTTCTTGCTAACCTGTACACTTATGGTAACAAGCTTTTCGCTTTTCGTATCTGTCTCAACAAATTTTGCCTGATAGCAAAGTTTGTTCTCAGACATCACCTGTTCTGGATTGCTCCAAACCAAATGGCTATTGCCCAAAGATACGGTTGAGAGCTTCTTGTCTGCAGTCCCCTTTAATCCTGTGGGAATTGTAAAATCAACGCCCTCTACAGGCTCTGTTTTTACAATGGGCTTTGGCACCTCTGTCTCACTTGACTCAACTGTTGTTTCAAGTTGCTGGCTTTCATTGAGTGTAGTGGATCCGACATTAGCTTTCGTGCCTGTCGTACCAGAGTTTGCCTGCGAAAATCCTTCTGGTTCAGCCTCAAGCTCTGTGGTCACATCGTCAGATTCCTTAACAAAGTTATCTGCTTTGTTCCCAACACCACTCGGTCTTTTTGTGGAACTTTCGCTTTTGTCAGTCGCTTCGCTTTCCCTATCCACATTTTGTTCGATGCCAATGCTAGGCCCAAGTTCATCGGTGCCTTTCTGATTGCAGCCCGTCAGGCAGGTAACCATAAAGATTACTGCTGTCAGAGCTACGATAGTCCAATGGGCTATCCTCCGGTTTTTCTTCATGCTGTGTTTCCTCCTTTTAATTAGAGCCTAATTAAGCTCTTTATTCATGTATATATAAAAGGGCAAAATTTCCCTGTTATCATTATTATACTATAATAATGAGCAAACGTCAAATTTTATGTACACTTTCAATTTGTAAGTTAATCTTTCCTTTTCATTGTTCTGTACAAAAAAGTACTTAGATACTAATATCTAAGTACTTTTATATCTAAATATTATTTTGAATTATTGTAATTCAATAGTAGCTCCTGCTTCCTCAAATTTAGCTTTTAATTCTTCTGCTTCTTCTTTCTTAACTCCCTCTTTAACTGCCTTTGGTGCTCCATCTACTAAATCTTTAGCTTCTTTTAATCCTAATCCTGTAGCATCTCTAACTACTTTGATTACTTGGATCTTGTTTGCTCCAGCATCTTTTAACACTACATTAAATTCTGATTTTTCTTCAGCTGCTCCTGCTGCTGCTCCACCAGCTACTGGTGCTGCAACTGCTGCTGCAGATACTCCATATTTTTCTTCAATTCCTTTTACTAATTCTGCTAATTCAACAACTGTTAATGTGTCGATAGTCTCTAATAATTCATCAATTTTTGCCATTTTAAAATGACCTCCTTCTTTAAATTTAAAATTTATTTTCAATTAAGCATTTTCTTTTTGAGCTCTAACTGCATCTAATGCAACTGCCAACTTGGTAATATTTCCAAGTAAAGCACCAGCCAATTGTGCAATAAGTTCTTGTCTTGATGGTAACTTTGCCAAAGTGATAATTTCTTCAGCTGTCATTACTTTACCTTCAATAATTCCACCTTTAATTTTGTAGAAATCATTCTTTTTTGAGAAATTGTATATAACTTTAGATGGTTCTAGATAATCTTCTGTTCCAATAACAATTGCTGTTGGTCCTTCTAATAAATCATCTAATCCATTTTCTCCATTTGCATTTAATGCTCTTTTGATAATGTTGTTTTTAATAACTTTATATTCACTGTTTGTTCCTCTTAAATCTGTTCTTAATTTTGTTACATCAGCAACATTAATTCCTCTGTAATCTGTTAAAAGAATTACTTTTGCATCTTTTAGTTTTTCAGCTAGTTGATTAACTTCCTCTTCTTTTTGTTTTAAAACGGTATTACTTGCCATTTTTTTCACCTCCTATAATATATCTCTTCTTATCTTTAACAAGGAACTTGCCTTTCCGTAAGCTTTTCAGCATTTTGTAATATAATTGTAATCAAATTAAAATCCAATCAATTTTTGTTTACCGCAACAAAGATTGATTGGATTTTATAGTCCGCTCATTTTTCTTTGCCTCGGTAAGACTTATTTTTTGCTTACTTTCTTAGGCTATATTACCTTATTTTTGATCAATATACATACTTGGTCCCATTGTAGTAGTAATTGCTACACTCTTAATGTATTGCCCTTTTGCAGCTGATGGTTTTGCTTTAATAATAGCTCCCATTACTGTATCATAGTTTTCTAACAATTTTTCTGCCCCAAATGAAACTTTACCAAAACCTAGGTGAACAATATTATTTTTGTCTAATCTGTATTCTACTTTACCTGATTTGATTTCATTAATTGCTTTTGTAACATCCATTGTTACAGTACCTGATTTAGGGTTTGGCATTAATCCTTTTGGTCCTAATACCTTACCTAATCTTCCCACAACGCCCATCATATCTGGTGTTGCTACAATTACATCATAATCAAACCAATTTTCTTTTTCAATTTTTGGTATTAATTCTTCTGCCCCAACAAAGTCAGCTCCAGCCTTTGTAGCTTCTTCTGCTTTTGGTCCTTTAGCAAATACTAATACTCTTTGTGTTTTACCTGTACCATTTGGAAGTACTGTTGTACCTCTTACTTGTTGGTCAGCTTGTTTTGAATCAACACCTAATTTAACATGTAGTTCAACAGTTTCATCAAACTTTGTTTTTGGCATTTTTTCTATTGTTTCTAGTGCTTCTTTTGCACTATACAACTTTTTAGTATCAATTAGTTTTGCAGCCTCTTGATATCTCTTTCCTTTTTTCATTTTTACCTCCTTTGGTAATAGCGAAATATCTCTATTTCTCCCAATTTTTTAGTTTTATTACTAATCTTCTACCACAACACCCATAGATCTTGCAGTTCCTGCTACCATGCTCATAGCAGCTTCTAGCGATGCTGCATTTAAGTCTGGCATCTTCTTTTTAGCAATTTCTTCTACTTGTGCTTTGTTTATTTTAGCAACTTTATCTCTATTAGGTTTTCCTGAACCTTTTTCTATTTTTGCAGCTTGTTTAATTAAAACTGCCATAGGTGGTTCTTTTGTAATAAATTCAAATGACTTATCTTTATATACTGTAATAACAACTGGAATAACTGTATTTCCCATTTGTGCTGTTTTATCATTGAACTGTTTTACGAAATCCATAATATTAACACCTGCAGCACCTAATGCTGGTCCTACTGGTGGAGCTGGGCTTGCCTTTCCTGCTGGAATTTGTAACTTTACTACACTTCCAATTTCTTTTTCTGCCATTATCTAGCACCTCCTTTTAAGTTTTGATTTTATATGTATACTAATCTAAAATTAGATTACTAACTAAGTTTATAGTTTATTTTTAGACTTTTTGAACTTGAGAAAACTCTAATTCTACTGGTGTTTCTCTTCCAAACATAGATACTAACACTTTTACTTTGTGCTTTTCTTTATTGATTTCTGTTACAGTTCCTGTATAATCTGTAAATGGTCCATTCATAATTCTAACAGAATCACTTACTGTATAATCTATATTCACTGTCATTTGTTCAAATCCCATTTTTCTAATTTCTTCATCTGTTAATGGAATTGGATCAGTCCCTGAACCAACAAAACCTGTAACTCCTCTTGTATTTCTAACAATATACCATGTTTTTTCTGTTACAATCATTTTAATTAAAACATATCCTGGAAAAACCTTCTTCAAATTCGTTTTTCTTTGTCCATCTTTAATCTCAATTTGTTCTTCCATAGGAACAATAATGTCAAAAAAGAACTCTTCTAATTCTCTATTCTTAATTGTTTTTTCCAAGTCAGTTTTAACTTTGTTTTCATAACCAGAATAGGTGTGGACTACATACCATCTTGGCATTGTTTCTTTTTCTTGAGACATAACTTATAGCCTCCTATTATTAATTTTGTGTATTATTAACAGTTGTATTTGTTGTGTTTTCAGTATTATTGGTTTCATTATTTGTTGCACTAGTAGTATTTCCATCATTGTTTGTATTACTATTATTTTCTACTTCATTCGTTGTATTGTTAGTAGTTGTATTAGCTTGTTCATTATGTGTTCCTACTACTTCTCTTAATTTATTAACACCATAATTATTAACAGTTTCAAAAGCTAAATCTAAAACAAATACAACAATTGCCGTAATTAATACAATAGTAATAACCGCAACAGTATTATTCACAAGTTGCTTTGGTGTTGGCCAAATTACTCTTTTTAATTCTGCCTTAAAATCTTTAAAAAAATGCTTGTTTTCTTTCTTTTCTTTTTTATCATTTATATCTTTAGGCATTTCATTTTCCCCCTTAAAAGGCTTATTTTGTTTCTTTGTGTGTTGTACGTTTTTTGCAGAATTTACAATATTTTACGACTTCTAACCTGTCAGTATTGTTTTTCTTATTTTTTTCTGTCATATAATTTCTTCTTTTACATTCTGTACATTCTAATGTAATTGGTTCTCTTGCTCCTTTTGCAGCCATTCAAAACACCTCCAGCTTCTTGCTTTTCAATTTTATTCATTTTTTTAAGCGTATGTTATTCACATACGCTTGATTATTTTATCACCTTTTTCTCTATATGTCAACCATTTTCACTTAACTTCCCTAGAAAAATCATATTAACTGTTAAGTACTCCGGAATCTATAAGTTGACAAACGTTTCCTATTGCTTACATTTTCATACTTTAGATATATTCTCGTTATTTTGGATAAATTCTCTTTTCTATGCTTTTCTTTTTCACTTTTACTTCATAAAATCGAGGAATTTTCTCTTCCATAAAAAAGCATCAAAATATATTGCTTTTTTTCCCTCTTTATTATATAGTTACTATATAGATTTTTGTGTGAAATCTAATGTACTAAATAATAAAAGAAAGGAAAATAATTTCATTATCTATTTGCCTTTTAGATAATAGATTATATGTGAATTATGAGTAAGAACAAAAAAACGAAAGTAAAAAACAAATATTATGCTAATGCAGGTGGTTACAAATTAAATGTAAAATGGATACTCCCTTTATTTATCTTAATGTTATTGTTATCCTATTTTGGTATTAATTATGTAACAGATTTAACTTATGAAAATGTTTATAGTAATATTACAGAACTTAGTGAACAAACAGCAACACAGCTTAATCTTGCTATTACAGAGCAAAAAAGATTTATTGATACTATGGTCTCTTCTATTAATAGTGGCTTTTTCAATACACCTGAAGATATTTTCAAACGTTATAGCCCTGATTTAGCAGATTATCATTTTACAAGATTAGTTATTCTAGATGAAAAAGGAAATGGTACAACAAGTGATGGACATGTTGTTAAAAATTATGCTAATATTGAAAGTTATTTTACCAAGTCAAAAAATAGTGTTTATTTAGCAGAAAATCAACCCAGTGTTCTTATTGGAGCAGATTATCTTGTCAATGTATACGCAAAATCTTTCGAGTTAGATGGCGAAAATTTAATTATATTTGCTACTATTCACACAGAAGATTATCGAGAAATCTTATTAAGGCGTCTATTCCATGGTAAGGGTGGCACCTATTTAGTTAACAATGATGGTATTGTTTTAATTGATTCCTCTGATACAGTGACAGAAGATAACGTTAACTTTTATGACCTTTTAGATGTGCAGTTAACTAATGAAATGGATGTTGCTAAGGTTGAAGAAATGAAACAGAGAATTAAGTCAAAACAAGTTGGAACTTTTGATGTTAGATTAAATAGAAGTACTTACTTTATACATTATGAAAAACTAAATGTAAATGATTGGTATGTTATTAGTATTGCACCTGATGATACTATTGCAAAAGAACTCCTTCAATTTTTAAAAATCGCTGTTGCAGTTTGTATTGGAATTACTTTTGCTATTTTAGGAACTAGTATATTTATTGATTTATCTACTCAGAAAAAAAACAGAAAACTATATAGGATTGCTTATATAGATCCTATCACAGAACTTGGAAATGAAACTTATTTCAAAGAAAATGGCGCTCGCTTTTTACAATCAGATGCCAAATCTAAATATATTATTGCACTTGATATTAACAAATTTAAAGCTTTAAATAATATCTATGGTTATGAATTTTGTAATAAAATTTTGAAATCACTTGGTGAAAAATTAGCTACAATCTTACCAGCTGATAATATTATTTGTAGAATTTCAAATGATATTTTCGCTACCATTTTTAGCTATGAAAAAAATATTGAAACATTGCTAAACAAGATATTTCATGAAGCTTCTAATTTAAAAATAGATGATACTGAAATCCATGTAAATTTATCTATTGGGGTTTATAAAATTAATTCAAAAGATACAGATATTCACAAAGCTTTAGATAAAGCTTATATGGCTCGTTCAAAAATAAAAGGACTTTATCATGACAATTATTATATTTTTGATGAGGTATTGGAAAATCAACTAGTAGAAGAACAACAAATTGAATCTTGTATGGAACAAGCTTTAAGAGATAGGGAATTTGTAATTGTATATCAACCCAAAACTGCTGCAAATACAGAAAAAGCTGTTGGTGCTGAAGCATTGGTAAGATGGCACAAAAATGGTCAAGTTATTCCACCTGGAAAGTTTATTCCTTTATTTGAAAGAAATAAATTCATTGTGAAATTAGATTTATATATTTTTGAACAAGTTTGTAAAGACCTAGCAACATGGAAAGAAAAATATGGTACTGTACCAATTGTTTCTGTTAACGTCTCTAAAGAGCATTTTGTATATGAAAACTTTATTGATGAATATGCACAAATTACAGATAAATATGGAATTGATAGAAGTAAAGTGGATTTAGAGATTACAGAAAGTGCTACTGTTGATGATAAGATAGATATTATCAAAGTATTGAACTCTATTAAAGAAAAAGGCTTTGTTGTTTCCATTGATGATTTTGGTACAGGCTATTCTTCACTTAGTATGTTACAAAGTATGCCTATTGATATTATCAAAATAGATAAAGTCTTTGTAGATAAGGCAGATCTTGAAAGTGACAAAAACATTATTAATTATATTGTATATCTTGCAAAAAGACTTAGTGTAAAAACTATTGTAGAGGGTGTAGAAACAAAAGAACAAGCCGATTACGTTAGAAACTTAAAATGTGATGTTATTCAAGGATATTATTATTCAAAACCTATTTCTAAAGAGGAATTTGAAGATTATTTTGCTAAAAATAGTTAAATAAAAAAACAGATTTTAGAAATTCTAAAATCTGTTTTTCATTTCCTTTTTCCCCATCCCTATTTGCCTATCTTAAACATTTTCCTTTTCATTTTCTATCATTGATTTTCCAAACTCTATACATTGTTTTTTCATTTCTTCATCTGGTGTCCACATTTGTTTCATACCATCATTGATTATCTCAAATCCTGATTTTTTTAAGCTTTCTGTTATTTGTCCAACTGCTTCTCCGCTCCATCCGTAGCTTCCAAAAGCTGCTGCCTTTTTATTTTTTAATTTCATTCCTCTAATCATCTCTAAAATTCCTGCAATAGAATGTAAATATCCATTGTTAACTGTTGGAGAACCTACTAAAATCATTTTTGATTTGAACACTTCTGTTAGCACTTCTGTTTTATCATCTCTTGAAGTATTCATTATTTTGATTGTTACTTTTTTGTCTACTTCTTGTATTCCTTCTGCTATTGATTCTGCCATTTTTCTAGTACTGTTCCACATGGTATCATATAAAATGGTAATTTGATTTTCTTTGTAATTATTTGCCCATTCTAAATATTTCTGTACAATTTGCTCAGGATTTTTTCTCCAAATTAATCCATGACTTGGACATATCATTTGAATCTTCAAATTCATTCCTAATATCTCTTGGATTTTCTTATTTACTAATAATCCAAACGGCGCTAAAATATTAGCATAATAGGTAAGTGCCTGCTCCCACAATACAGATTGTTCTACTTCATCTGCATACAAATATTCTGATGCTAGATGTTGACCAAATCCATCATTGCTAAATAGCACATCTGCACCTTCCATATAAGTAAACATTGTATCTGGCCAATGTAACATTGGCGCTTCTATAAACTTCAAAGTGTGTTTTCCTATATTTAGGGTATCTCCTGTTTTAACAGGAATAAAGTTCCATTCTTGATGGTATTGCCCTTTAATAGATTTGACTCCATTAGCTGTGCAATAAATAGGTGTGTCTGGAATTTCTCTCATAAGCTCAACTAATGAACCACTATGGTCTATTTCTCCATGTTGCATAATAATAGCATCTATTTTACTAATATCTATTTCTTGCTTTAAATTCTTTACAAATTCCTTATCATATGGTAGCCATACTGTGTCGATTAAAACTGTTTTTTCGTCTTGAATAAGATATGCATTATAAGATGACCCTTTATTAGTAGTAAACTCATCTCCATGAAATTTCTTGAGTTCCCAGTCTGTTTTTCCTATCCACGAAATATATTCATTAATTTGCTTTTTCATTTTAATTTATCGCTCCTTTTTATCTAGTATGCTTAGGATTTTCTTTTTCTATTCTTCTTTTTTGCTACTGAATATCCAAATTTTCCTATTTGTTTTCCTAGTGTAAAATATTTTCCATTTGCATAAGTAATTAAATTACATTTTGTAATATCAAAGGCTCCTTTTTCGTCTATATATGTATCTTCTGCATCTATGGATAAAATCTCTGCCATAAACATATCATGACTTCCTAGCTCTTTTATTTCTTTTACTCTACACTCTATTGATACTGGACTTTCTTGAATTAATGGACATTTGACAAATTTTGCATTTTCCTTTGTTAATTTCATTTCTTTAAATTTATCTACTTTTGCTCCTGTTTTTACTCCACACCAGTCTGTGGCATACACCAGGTCCTGATTTGTTAAATTAATAACAAACTCTTTTGTATTTTTAATAATATCATGTGAATATCTCTCTTTCCTAACGGATATATAACACATTGGCTTGTCCGTGTTAATAATTCCTGTCCAAGCAACTGTAATAATGTTGCTTTTTTCCATATTTCCACAGGAAACCATAACAACTGGTAGGGGATAAATAAAAGTTCCTGCCTTCCATATTATCTTACTCATCTATCCTCTCCCCCTAATGCTCTTCTTGGCTCTGGCTCTATTTTACTTTGTTCCTGCTTTCTTCTTTCTTGCTCAATTTCCTCCCATATTACAACAGCAGTATATTCTTCTGGTAAATGAACTATTTGGTATTCGTCCTTCGTTTTTCCATTTCTATCTCGTACTTGTTCTACTCCACCTATATATCCATGCAACTCTTTATCCGTTAAATTATCAACACTTAATAACTGTAGCAAAACAGCTGTGCTATATGCAGGTTCTCTCATTCTATGAAAGGAAATTTCTCCAAATCTTTTTACAGTTCTTGACATATTCCCCTTTGAAATTGTAATCTCATATTCTGATAAACTATCTTTCAAGTTAGGAGTAGGCATATATACCAATTCGCCTATTTTTCTAATCGCATAAATTCGATCAGCAAATTGATATGGAGTTTCTGGCGAAGTGTTGGTTGCTCTTTCTGTTGTATATCTTACATGCTGTATAAATGGCTTTTCTGGCATCTTCTCAGCATGTCCGCATAAAAATCCTGGTTGGTATAAATCTTCTTTATACCTTACTACTTCTTCACTATATCCACCTTCAATAACTTGAATTGAAGGTTCTTGTCCTGATACCCCTCCTCTTTCTTCACATCTTTTTTCTGTTTGTGCATCTTGCTTTGCCCATTCCTCATAATTTTTCATAATATCTGCCTGTGCCTCTTTAGCCTTTTGCATTCTATCTTGCTTCATTTTTTCAACTACTTCTTGCGGAATTCGACATCTTTGATATAGTTGTTCTTTTAGCTGTTCTATATCCCCTCTCTCTAATATATCTTCACCAATATTTAGCTCTTGTAATATATCATACACTTTGTCTGTAAAGTCTTTTTCTTCTTGTGTTATAGTAGGAAATGCTTTTATATTGTCCCTATTAACTGCTAAAGTAGCCCCTTGTTTTTTTACAAACATTAAATTAATAATTGTCATCTTCTTTGCATTTGAAATTGTTTTTTGAGATGTTGTAGTTTCTTGCTTTTCCTTATTTATTGAATCATTCTCCATATCTTTCAACTCCCTTTTCTTCTTATTGTTACCCATTATAACATAAAATTAAAAAAAAAACCACAAATTAGAAAAAGTCTAATTTCTAGTTTCTTTATAAAATAAAAAAAACCTGGCGACAACCTATTTTCTCAGCAGGGTAACCCACAAATATCTTCGGCACATTGGAGCTTGACTTCTGTGTTCGGTATGGGAACAGGTATTTC
>JAAWKD010000049.1 GCA_022797215.1 Clostridia bacterium | reverse complement strand
TGGAGCAAGAATTAGCATATTCTTTTCACTTGGGTAGTGATAAAAACAAAAGTAAATTAGCAAAGAAAGTTGCAAAAGAAAATGTATCTGGTACTACTTCTCTATCTAATAATGCAATTCAAAATGCAAAAGATTTATCAGATGTTAATAAACACAATTTAAGAGATTATGATAATCAAACAGAACTAATTAGAACTATATATGGGACAAGTGATATTATAAATGATGTTAAACAAGTATATTTAGAAGAATTTGAACAAGCTAAAATTGAATATAACAATAAGCAGACTAGAAACGATAGAAAAATAGATAATTACTTTACTAAAGTATGTGAATCTCAAAATGATATTGCGTGTGAAATTATAATAGAGCTTGGCGATATGGATTTTTGGAATGATAAAGATGAAAGATATAGATTTAAAATGGTTGATGTTTATAATGAGCAAGTAAAAGAATTAATAAAAATTGTACCAGATTTTAAAATAGCAAATGCAACAATACATTTTGACGAAACATCTCCCCATATTCATATAGTAGGTGTTCCAGTAACTACAAATTGCACTAGAGGAATGAAAAAGCAAGTAGGAAAAAGTAAATTGTTTACAAAAGCAACACTTACTGAAATACAAGACAAAATGAGAAATGCTTGTATTAAGTCATATAACAAGTTTTATGAAGTTAATACTAGGTTAAAGGAAAAGCAAAAAGGCAGAAATCAAGATATAAATGTTAAAGATATGGGAAATTATAGAGAAATCAAAAAACAGCTAAAACAGAAAGAACAAAAACTTGAAAAAGCAAACATTCAAACTAGAGAACTTGATAATACCAGTAAAGATATAAACGTGATACTAAATAATCTAAAACCTACTAAACTTAATAAAAATAATATGGTTATTTCAAACGAGGATGTTCAGAAAATCAAAAATTATACAAAAGATGTAAAAGATATTACTCAAACAGTTAGAAGTGTAAATGACTTAAATATGGCGATTAAAGATTTTGAACATTCTGCTTTTGAGATAGAAAAAGAAAATCGTTCACTTAAATATCAATTAGAACTAAAAGATAATGAAATCGGTAGTTTAAAAAATGAACTCTCTACTAAAGATAAGATTATTAGCAAGTTACAAACTGAAAAAGAAAAACTAAAACAAGAATTGCAGAAATTCAAAGACTTTTGGTATAGTATTATGAGCCACTTTCATAAAAGAATTTGCTATGACAAAGATAATAACTATAAAATTGTTAGTGATGACTTATATAAAAATGGCATATTTACTGATGATGAGAATGAAATTGCAAATAACATTGCTAGAAAAGTAAAGCCAAAAGAAGATATTGAACAAACTAAAAATAAAAAGAAAGATAATTTTGAATTAAAGTAAGGAGTAAAAAGCTATGGAAGAAAATAAAGTTGAAAATGTAATAAATATAATTAAAGATATGAATATAAAAGATAAATTAAGATTAAGTATTTGCTTAACTACAAGCGATTGGGCTAATATCTTATATAATAAGGTTGAAATGTATGAGAAGTTTGATACTATGCTAAAAGAAGTTGATGAAGAATATAGAACTACATTAATAAATTTTGCTAAATATAAACTTGTAATGTTCACAATGGCTAAAATAATGGAAATGGAACAAGTTGAAAGAAATAAAACAGTTTTGTATTTGTTTAATACTATAAATATTGAAAAAATCAAGGATTTATGATAATATATTCACATAATCTTATTATCTTGCAAGTTGCAAGTTTATATATAGTAACTATTAACAGTAATTAATGTAATAGGAGGAATGAAAATGAATATTGATTTAGGTAAACTAGAAAATGGTGTAAAAAGGGCTATTGCAACATCTGCCTTTGTTCAAACCGAAGTTCTTGAGTTTTTATCAAAAGATGAAAGTGATTCGGTTCGGGAAAGTGTAGCAACAAACCCACATTTAACTGATGCTATTATAGATAATTTGTCAAAAGACGAGTACTCATATGTCCGAGTTGAAATAGCTAAAAATCCAGCTACTTCAGGTAAGATTTTGGATTTTTTATCCAAAGATAAAGACGATGATGTAAGGTTTGAAGTAGCAAGAAATGAAAATACATTAAGTGAAACTTTGGCCTATTTAGCTAGCGATAAGCATCCTGTTATCAGAAGAGCTGTAGCTGTTAACAAAAATACTCTGCCAGAGACACTTGCTTTATTAGGCGAAGAACCCTACGATTTCGGGATTAAATACTACGTTGCGCATAATCCTAATACGCCCAAAGAAGTAATCGAACATTTGAAAAGATTTCTTCCAAAAAATACTTGGCCAACAGCTTTAGACATCGAAACACTTCATAATTATTATGACCACTGGTGATTGGGCTTAAGTCAATATGAATAGTAAATAGCCCACAGTCTGGGCTATTTACTATTCATTATAAAAATTTCATCTATATCTTGTAATATTTTAAAAATATGATATACTTTAATAAATTGATTGATATTTGTATCAATCGTTATGAGAGAAAAAAGTTGTAGATAACTACGACGTTCGCTCCAAGAGAAGTGATTTTTCACTTCTCTTTTTTGTTTTCTAAAATTTTAAAACTTTCTTAATTTCGCATTTTCTAAGCCATTCTCCCACTATTTTACATTGACAAATAGCCTATTTGAGTATAGAATAAAGGGTATCAATTTAAGATGAATACGAACCATATAAAAAGGAGCGCGAAGTTTTTTATGAACAAATTATTACATGTTGGTTTAGATGTAGGGTCTACCACTGTAAAAATCGTTATTATGGACGAAAATTTAAATGAGCTATATTCTGATTATCAGAGGCACTTTTCCGACACCAAAAATACAGTCTGTAAAGTGTTAGAAGATTTAGCTAGTCAATACTCTGACCATGAATTTAGCATTGCTTTAACAGGTTCTGGTGCAATGAGTTCTGCTAAGTTTTTAGACTTACCATTTATTCAAGAGGTTGTTTCTTGCAAACGTAGTGTTGAAAGATATATCCCTGAAACAGATGTCGTAATTGAACTTGGTGGAGAAGATGCTAAAATTATTTATTTCGATAAATCTATTGAACAACGTATGAATGGAACTTGTGCAGGTGGCACAGGTGCTTTTATCGACCAAATGGCTTCTTTATTACATACAGATCCAACAGGTCTTAATGAACTTGCCAAAAATCATAAAATGCTTTACCCTATTGCCTCTCGCTGTGGTGTTTTTGCTAAAACTGATGTACAGCCTCTATTAAATGAAGGTGCTGCAAAAGAAGACATTGCTGCCTCTATTTTCCAGGCAGTTGTTAATCAAACCATTAGTGGATTAGCTTGTGGAAGACCAATTCGTGGTAATGTTGCCTTTTTAGGCGGTCCTTTAAATTATTTATCTGAACTTCGCAATCGTTTTATCGAAACATTGCATTTAACAGAAGAGCAAATTATTATTCCAGAAGAAGCCCACTTACTAGTTGCTAAAGGTGCTGCACTTGATTCTATTTATTCAAGTCATCCAATTACTGTAGAAAAATTAAGAGCAAAAATAGAGATGTTGAAAGTATCTCATGATGATACTTCTAATCCTTTATCTCCTCTATTTTCTATTGATGCAGAATATCAAGAATTTAAAGAAAGGCATGAGAAAGAAACTGTCAAAAAAGGAGATTTAAAATCCTATGAGGGTGATTGCTTTGTAGGAATTGACGCTGGTTCTACCACAACAAAATTAGTAGTAATTGACCGTGAAGGTACTCTTCTTTATTCTTTATATGGTAGCAATGAGGGGAATCCTTTACAAAGTGTTATCAATATGCTAAAAAAACTATATAGCGAAAAACCAGAAAAAGCAGTTATTCGTTATAGTGGAGTTACAGGATATGGAGAAAAATTAATTCAGTCTGCTTTAAATGTAGACTTAAATGAAATTGAAACGATTGCCCACTATACTGCTGCGAAACAATTTATGCCAAATGTGACAAGTATTGTAGACATTGGCGGTCAAGATATGAAATATATTCGCATGAAAAAAGGTGCTATTGATAATATTATGCTAAACGAAGCTTGTTCTTCTGGTTGTGGTTCTTTTATTGAAACTTTTGCAAAGAGCTTAAATCTATCTATTGAGGAATTTGTAAACTCTGCTTTAGAAGCTAGAAGACCTGTAGATTTGGGTTCTCGCTGTACAGTATTTATGAACTCTAAAATCAAACAAGCCCAAAAAGAAGGTTATAGTGTAGGAGATATCTCAGCTGGACTTTCTTATTCTGTTATTAAAAATGCCATTCAAAAGGTAATGAAAGTAAGAGATGTTAAGAGTTTAGGCGCTCATATTGTTGTACAAGGTGGCACTTTCTACAATGACGCTGTTTTGCGTGCCTTTGAGTTAATTGTTGGCAGAAATGTTATAAGACCTGATATTGCAGGTTTAATGGGAGCTTATGGGGTTGCTTTACTTTCTAAAGAACAATATGAAGCAAATTTAGATATGGAATATATTTCTACAATTGCTGATTTAGAAAGCTTAGATAAATTAGAAATTAGTATTTCACATGTTCGTTGTAATGGTTGTGAGAATCATTGTTTATTAACCATCAATAAATTTAGTAATGGCTCTCAATATATTTCCGGTAACCGTTGTGAAAAAGGTGCTGGTGGAATTGGTGAACACAAAGATTTGCCAAATATTATGAAGTATAAATATGAAAGACTATTTAGCTATACTCCTTTGGAAGAAAAAGATGCTCCTCGTGGAACTATTGGTATTCCTAGAGTTTTGAATATGTATGAAGATTACCCTTTCTGGTTTACTTTCCTAACTAATTTAGGCTTTCGTGTAGTGCTATCAGAAAAGAGCAACCGTAAAACTTATGAAAAAGGTATGGAAAGTATGCCATCTGAGTCTGTTTGCTTCCCTGCCAAACTTTCCCATGGTCATATTATTGGGCTAATTAAACAAGGAGTGAAAACGATATTTTATCCTTGTATGCCATATTCTAGAAAAGAATATGAAAAAGCAGATAATCACTATAACTGTCCTATCGTTATTTCCTATTCTGAAGTATTGAAAAACAATGTAGAAGAAATAAAAGAAAAGAATATCAAATTCTTAAATCCTTTCTTGCCTTTTGAACCAAAAACTTTGGCAGAAACAATTTTGGAATTACCTGAATTTGAAGAATATCATTTTACCAAAAAAGAATTACTTAATGCTGCTGAGAAAGCAGAAATAGAATATCAAAACTTTAAAGAAGACATCCATAAAAAAGGACAAGAAGTGTTAGATTACATAGAAAAAACAAATGCAAAAGGTATCGTTTTAGCTGGTCGTCCTTATCATACAGATCCAGAAGTAAACCATGGTATTGATACTTTAATTACAAGTCTTGGACTTTGTGTCTTAACAGAAGATTCTATTTCAAATCTCTCACAAGCTAAACGTCCTATTCGCGTGGTAGACCAATGGGTATATCATGCCAGACTATATGCCGCAGCTGATTTTGTAGGTAAACATCCAAGCTTAGAATTAGTACAATTAAATTCTTTTGGTTGTGGTGTTGACGCTGTTACAACTGACCAAGTGGAAGAAATCTTAAGTAGTTTTGACAAAATGTACACTTTAATTAAAATAGATGAAATTAATAACTTAGGTGCTGTTCGTATTCGTATTCGCTCTTTGCTTGCTAGTATGAAAAAACGTGCTTTAAATCCAGAACTAAAACAAGGAAATGGAAATTACGAACAACATAAAGAAATTTTCACTAAAGAAATGAGAAATGATTATACTATTTTGATTCCACAAATGGCACCCATACATTTTGACTTAATAGAATCTGCCATGGCATCTTCTGGGTATCATGTGGAATTATTAAGAAATTGTACTCCACATACTGTGGAAACTGGCTTAAAATATGTAAATAACGATGCCTGCTATCCATCTATCTTAACAACTGGTCAAATGATTGAAGCTTTAGAATCTGGAAAATATGATTTGAATAAAACTGCTTTGATTATGTCACAAACAGGTGGTGGTTGTAGAGCTACAAACTATATTGGATTTATCCGTAAAGCATTGAAAGATGCTGGTTTTCCAAATATCCCTGTTATTTCTTTCAATGTAGTTGGTATGGAAAAAATGCCTGGATTTAAGCTTACCATTCCTTTAATTGAAAGGTTATTAAAAGTTTTAGTTTATGCGGACTTATTGCAAAAAATGCTAACTAAAAATAGAGCATATGAAGTACATAAAGGAGAAACAAAGGCTCTCTTTGATGAGTGGATGATAAAGTGTAAAAAGTTAATTGAAAAATCTACTTTAAAAGAATTTAAAGCAAGTATTTATGATATTGTAAATGACTTTGAGAAAATAGAATTAGATACATCTGTAGAAAAGCCTAAAGTTGGTATTGTGGGAGAAGTTTTGATTAAATATCATCCTTTTGGCAATAACTTTGTAGCTGATAAATTAGAAGAAGAGGGTGCAGAAGTGATTTTGCCTGATTTTATGGGATTTATCAAATTTATTGCTACTCATAAAATTACCTTTAATCAATTAATTAAGACAAATAAAATGTCTTCTAAGCTATTTAAAGCTGCTATTAAATTAATTGATATTTTAGAAAAAGATGTTATCATTGCACTACAAAATTCTAAAAAAGGATATTTATTACCTTGTAACATTTTTGAATTAGAAACGAAAGTAAAAGATGTATTATCTATTGGTAACCAAACAGGAGAAGGTTGGTTCTTAACAGCTGAAATGATAGAATATATTGAACATGGTATTCCAAATATCATTTGTGTACAACCATTTGCTTGTTTACCAAACCATGTTGTAGGAAAAGGTGTTATTAAAACCATTCGCTCTTTATATCCAGAAGCTAATATCTCTCCTATCGACTATGATCCTGGTGCTAGTGAGGCTAATCAGACTAATAGAATTAAATTATTAATGACAGTTGCCAAAGATAACCTAGCCAAACAGCAAAAGGAAAGGAAGGCTTTGGAGAAGGAGAATGTGGAAAACAACTCTCTATCAAAAGAAGTAAGTAAAAAGTAAATTTTGTTTTTAGGCATAGTCACTTTCTAAATAAGTGACTATGCTTTACTTTATTATCTTTTCTATCTTAATTCCTTTTTCTGTTATTCTTCCTTGTATTGAAATAAAACCACCTTGTTGCACATTCTGGTAAGTTCAGTCTGCTACTTTATCATAAGCATAACATCTTACTATTTGCTCTTTTTCTATTTTTAAATTTATTCTAACAATAGAAGTATGCTTTTTGCTTAAGTTTTTTGTTGTTGGGTTATAAATAAATTTCAAATCTATTTCACTTTTTACCGTTCCACTTAAAAAACATAAATTTATCAAATTTTTTCTCCTTTATATTCTATTTAATCTCTAATTTCTTACCTGACATTAAAGCATAAAATTTATATATTCTATTTTAAAATTAAAACCTACTAATATAAATTTTACTGATACCTATTTACCTTTAAGTACTTATACAAGTACCTGTTGGAAGGAATAAATCTCTTTAATACTAATACTTGTTAACTGAATACATTCCCTGAAATATATTATCTGAACTTTGTATTAGAGTGAGAGCCTCACTCCGATTATTGCTGTTAGCATTGTTCGGATTGTTGTTATTGCGATTAGACACCGGATTATTAGATGCCGAATTGTTATAATTGCCTCCGACGATTAATACGGTTGTTGGTATTATTGGCTTTTTGATTTATCCCTAATTACTTTTATCCATTCTACTCTATTGCTCCCTCATTATCCATGTAAAATAACTTATTATTTAAGTAATATGTATTCGCATAATAGATATATCCCATATGTCCTACTAAGTACTGTTTTGCTTCCTTACTATTCATATTTCCTACTTTTATATAAGACTTTAACTCTTTTATTTTTTTCTTTAATTTTCTTTTTCCTCTATCTCGTATCTTTAATCTATATTCATTTATTTTATAGCCACAAAAATTAATGCCCTGTTTGCTTTTAAATATTTGCGTTTTTTTATTTAATTCTAATTCCAAATTTCCCCTCAAAAATTCCTTTATTTTTTCTAAATATATTTTGGCCTCTTCTTTTGTTCTCACCAATAGAACAGAATCATCTAAATAACGAAAATAGTATTTAACCTTTAACTTATGTTTTATATATTGATCTACCTCATTTAAATAAATATTTGCAAAAGTTTGAGAAGTATAATTTCCTATTGGTAATCCTTTTCTTCTATTCCCCCAATCTTTTTTATTTAATATAGTTTCTTTTTCCTCTTTGGTACAATTAGAATAAATAATTTCTTGTAAAAGCCATAATAATTTTTTATCTGCAATTTTCTTTTTTAAAATATTGAACAATATATCTTTATCGATATTCTCAAAATATTTTCTAATATCCATTTTTAAAATATAGTATTCGTTCCATCTTCTTTTACATTGCCTCATTGCCTTTTGTAAGTCTAATGTTGCCTTATGCATTCCTCTACTTTTTATACAAGCATAAGTGTGATAAATGAAACTCTTTTCAAAATATTCTTTTAGGAAATTGTCTACCACAAACCTATGTACAATTCTATCTATATATCTGCTTTTTTCTATTCTGCGTAACTTTGGTTCTGTTACATAAAATGTAGCATAGTTTCCATGTCTATATGTACCTGTTTTTAAGTTCTTATATAGCCACCAGATGTATTCTTCTTGCTTCAAATTAAATTTTATTACTTCTTCTCGATAGCCTTTTCCTTTTCTACTTAGTAAATGTGCCTTCATTAAATTTTCATAAGTCAATATCTTGTCAAACTCATTTCGAATTATTCTTGGCATAGTACTTAATCAGTCCTCCTAATATTTTCCCTATTTCTGCTATTCTATTAATTGCTACTTGAAACTTCTTTTCATCTATCCATTTATTTTTAAGCATAATTCTCAAATAAATTCTTTGGCAATTTAAGCTTACATCTATTTTATTTAGGTAATTCATTCTATTCTTTTCTTTTACCTTAGATATATACAAAGTATTTTCTAACATTTCATACATAGATGTTTTATACTCATTTCCTATACTAAACTTTTCTACTCTTGGCAACTAAAAAATAATCTCTAACATATACTGAATATATTCCTGAATTTTGGGAATTAATTTTAGTTGTTCAACATTTACTTTTTTACTTTCCATTTTTATTCTTTAATTCCTTCTCTTGCATTTTCTGAAGTGCTATTAAGTATCTGTCATCTTTTGGATAACTTCGTATCCCTGTACATATTAAACAATCTTTGTTTTCCCTGTATTCCTTATGATAACTCCCATCACTTCTATACTTTTCTGTTAACTCTTTTTTTTGACTATCAAAACAATAGGCAATATATGCTAAATCTATCCTAGCTAATTTCTCCAAATAATACTCTATTCTTGTTTCTGGAATCCCTACTTTACAAACCTCCTTTTTGAAACAAATACATTTTAACCCTAATTGCCTGTTAAGAAAAACAGCATCTTTTCCAGTCGCTATATAAAAAGGTCCTAACTTTACAAACACGACTCTTTCTTTATTTTTCTCTTTTAAAATTTCCAACATATTACTAAAACTCATCTTTTATTCACACCTTTCTAAATTTGGCGCATTTTCATGTTTGAGAGTTTTTTAAACTCTCAAACACAGAAAAAGCGCCACGCTAGTGGCGCCACGCTAGTGAAAAATTTAAAATTCTTTTCGTTTCACTCAAGAAATTTTCAATTTTTCACTAAAAGCGTATCTTCGATTCGCTTTTAAATATCTTTTTATCTTCCAAATAACCCCATTTTCTTATTCTTTCTAGTTACGTAAATCAGCGCACAGCGTTACTTCACGTAAAGTGAGAGCCTCACTCCGACGACCGCTGTAAGCACGGTTCGGATCGTAGTTACTGCGACTAGACACCGGACTATTAGATGCCGAATGGTAATAATAGCCTCCGACGAATAATACGGAGGTCGGTAATACTGGCTTCAAGAGTCCAATCGAACACATTTCCAGCCATATCATAAATGTTATTCTCCTTATTTCTTTCTGTGCTTCCTGTTGGTACTACTTTGTTTGTACTTTTTGTTTTTGTTGTTCCATCTGTATCTAAATATTCAAAGGTTGTGTTACCATGATTTCCCCAATCTTCTGAATTCTTTACTAAGGAATAGTTTCCTCCATTTCTGGCTACTAACCAATCTAATGTTCTATCCCACTGACATCCCCATATCATACTACTTGTTACATCACTATTTTTTGCGATTCTTTTTCCTTGGACATACATATAATACCAATTAACATTTCCTATTTCTGTATTTCCTCTTTGTACAACTGGCACATTTGTACTACTTGCTTTTAAATTTCCTGTCTCATATCTTCCAATATAAAATCCATGATACTTTTTCACACTTGCTGCCATACTATTAAACTCATTTTGTAACTGGGTTTTAAATTGTGCACCTGTCATATTACTACTAATTGCTGCTTTGAAATAGCTGGCGTCGTTCGTTGCATCTGTTCCATCATACCAACTTACAATATCTGGTTCTCTATTTCCTATTGCAGAATATTCTATTTTTGTTGTTCCTGTTGCCGAAAAATTATATAGGTTTCCTCTTTTGTTGGTTTCATCTATCATTTTACTATAGGCTGTTTCATCTACTGGCACCCATACATACTGATTTCCTTCATTATCTTGAATTACTAATCCACCATCTATTTTGTTTATATTGTCACTTGTTGCTATTGCATAATCTTTTGGAATCGTTACTGTCTTATATTTCTCTTCTGAACTATTATCTGTGTAATCTGTATTAGCTGAATTAATTGGTCCAAACATTTCTACTCTCACATTACATTCTGCTGA
>JAAWKD010000048.1 GCA_022797215.1 Clostridia bacterium | reverse complement strand
GCTCAAACAGTTAAGAAATCTACGTCACTTACACAAATCGTTAAAACGATTTTGTGTAATTTCCTAGAATATAAAAAAAGCTCCCCGCAATCTCGAAAGATTGCGGGGATTGACGTAGTTTACGTCAATGCTAGGAGGTTACACGTCGGAGTGAGGAAAATCCTCACTTTTGATCTGCTGATAGGATTTGCCAGAAGGGCCGGGGCGTTTGCCGAGAGACTTGCCCTGATCGGTGGCTTTGACTCTCTTTGCCATGTAACGCCGATCCTTGCTGGTTGTTCCAGGCCTCTGAGCAGGATACTGCCGAATGTCCCGCGGGAGAAGTTCGCAACGTGCCTGAGGAGAGGTTGCGGAGACTTCTGTGTGCGTACCAGGAAGAACGCTTGCCGTATCCTCGGTGTCTTTGGGAGGAATATCCTCTTCGCGAAGGGAAGAAATAGCAGTTCTGAACTGCTCATTCTCCGAATCGACCCAGGGAAGGCTGCCGTTTTTGTCAATACTCACAACGTATGACTCCTTTCAATTTAGGATATAAAAAATAGTATACCATAAAAAAGAGAGAAAGTCAATAAAAAGAGCCAACATTTGCAAATGTCAGCTCTTTTTGTTATTCTGATTTTTTCTTATCTTTAAATATCTCTGAAACGCTACCTAAACTACTTAAAGCTTTAGTTGCTTCAAAAGGAATAAATATCTTATTAGCTTCGCCTTGAGCTACCTCTTTTAAGGTCTCTAAAGATTTTAATTGTACTAATTTTTCGTCAGGATTTGATTTCATCATAGCAGCATATACTAAATGAATTTCCTCTGCTTTTGCTTCTGCTACTTTCTTAATAGCTTCTGCTTCACCAGTTGCACGTCTTATTTTAGATTCTTTATCAGCTTCAGCTTCTAAGATAGCTGCTTCTTTTTTACCTTCTGCAAGAGTGATTGCAGATTGTCTTTCGCCTTCAGCCTGAAGAATTAAAGCTCTTTTATTTCTTTCTGCATTCATTTGTTTTTCCATAGCATCACGAATATCAGCAGGTGGGGTAATATCTTTAATTTCTACTCTATCAACTTTACAACCCCATTGGTCAGTAGCTTCATCTAAGATAACTCTTAATTTATCATTAATAGCATCACGGGAACTAAAGGTATCATCTAAATCCATTTTACCAACAATATCACGGATAGTAGTAATTGCTAAATATTCAATACCTTTCTTTAAACTTTGAATTTCATAAACTGCTTTAGCAGGGTCTGTTACTCTGTAGAATACTACTGTATCAATAGTGATAGTAACATTATCTTGTGTAATAACACCTTGTGGTGGAATATCCATTGTTTGTTGCTTTAAACTTACGACGCTACGAACATGGTCTACAAATGGAATAATAATGGTAAGACCAGCATCAGCTACTTTATGAAACTTACCAAGTCTTTCTATAATGTATACTTCAGATTGTTTTACAATTTTGATTGTGTTAAATGCAATGATTAAAATAATAACTAATAGGGCTAATAAAATCCACATAAAATTTTCCTCCTCTTTTTTCTATTTAACAATTTTATCATTTAGAAATTGTTAATAGTATATAAAAATATTAATAACATAGATTAGATATTTTCTTCTACAGGTTTAGGTGCTTTTACAGATACAACTGCTTTTACACCATCAATTGCTAATACAAAAACTTCTGTATTTTTTGGAATGATTTCTTCATTTTGACACTTAGCAGACCATACTTGACCATCTACTTTGATTTGTCCAGTACTGGTAGTAGGGTTAATGTCCTGTAACACAATCGCTTTTTTACCAACTATAGCAAATGCATTAGTTACAATGGTTTTACTTTTTTTATCTAACTTTCTAGCAAGTGGTCTAGTAAAGAAAATAAACACGGCAGAAGAGATGACAAATACAGTAGTTTGAATAATAATATTGTCTGTAAAGAAACTTGTAATCATACCACAGAAACTACCAGCACTTAGCCATATAACTAAAAATCCTGGAGTGATAATTTCTGCAACGGCGAAAATGCCAATTAAAAGTAACCAAATTGTCCACATAGAAATAAATCTCCTATTCTGTTATTAACTTTCTTAACAACAATTCTATTATACTATATTCTAGAACAAATTGGAATATGTTTTGGAAAAAAATGTCGAGGAAGATTAGGAGTTTATTGTCAAGAAATAAAAAATTATCTAGAAGAATAAATAGGTACTATAAAATAGATAAAAAATCTTGATTTTCTAAATAAAACGTGTTAGAATATTTGAGAAAATAGAAGAGACCAAGAAAAAAGCAAAGTAAGTAAAAAGAAAGTTTGAGACAGAGAAATAAACAAATAGCTGAGAGTTTATTATCAAAACTTTTACTGAAATTTCACTTTTTTAGGACTTTTTTTGAAAAGATAAAGTAGGAAAAAGCGTTAGCCACGTTATAGCTAGAATAAGATTAGTAAAACTAATAAAGTTAGGTGGTACCACGAGTTATTTCGTCCTAAATAAGGATGGAATAACTCGTTTTTGTCAGTTGAGGGACGTTCCTTAAAACTGACAAAGATGTCAGTTTAACCTACGTCCCCAAAACTGACAAAAGTGTCACTTTTGGGGACACACCTTAAAATAAAAGGAGGAAAACGAAGATGCAAGAGCAAATTTCACAAATTAAAGAAAAGGCTTTAGAAGCAATTAAAAATGCAAAAGATGCAAAAGAACTAGAAGAAGTAAGAGTACAGTATTTAGGAAAGAAAGGAGAGCTTACTTTAATTTTAAGAAGTATGGGAGGAATTAGCCCAGAAGAAAGACCAATAATAGGTAGCTTAGTTAATCAAGTAAGAGACGAATTAGAAACAAAAATAGAAGAAGGGGAAAAAAGTTTTGCTAACAAAGCAATAGAAGAAAGATTAGCAACAGAAAATATAGATGTAACAGAACCAAGTAAAAAAATAACATTAGGAAGTGTACATCCAATTACCCAAGTAGTCAATGATGTAAAAGAGATTTTCATTGGTATGGGGTACCAAATTGCAGATGGACCAGAAATAGAACTTGCTACATATAATTTTGATAAATTAAATACACCACCAGACCACCCAGCAAGAGATATACAAGATACTTTCTATATCACAGATGACATTATACTTCGTTCTCAAACATCATCTGTTCAAGCAAGAGTTATGGAAAGTCAAAAGCCACCAATTAAGATTATATGTCCAGGAAGTGTATATCGTTCAGATAGTGTAGATGCAACTCACTCACCAGTGTTTCACCAGATTGAAGGACTAGTTATTGACAGAAATGTTTCTATGGCAGATTTAAAAGGAACTTTAGCAATGTTTGCTAAAAAATGTTTAGGTGAAAAAACACAAATTAGATTTAGACCACATCATTTCCCATTTACAGAGCCAAGCGCAGAAGCAGATGTATCCTGCTTTGTATGTGGAGGAAAAGGGTGTAGAGTATGCAAAGGTGAAGGATGGATTGAGCTTTTGGGATGTGGAATGGTACATCCAAATGTACTTCGTAATTGTGGAATTAACCCAGAAGAATATTCAGGATTTGCTTTTGGCTTTGGTGTTGAAAGAATTGCTATGGCAAAATTTGGTATTGATGATATGCGTTTGTTATATGAAAATGATGTAAGATTTTTAAAACAATTTTAATGTCGCACTCGGGGACACATGTCGCACTTAGGGACGTTAGTTAGTGCGACATAAAAATAAAAATTGTCGTATTAGGGGACACATGTCGTACTAACTAACGTCCCTAAGTGCGACAAATGAAGGAGGAAAAAGATGAAAGCAAGTATTGAATGGTTAAAAGAATATTCAGATATTAATGTAAGCCCAAAAGAATTAGGCGATATTTTAACAATGACTGGCTCTAAAGTAGAAACAATTGAAGAGCAAGGTAGAGAGATTCAAAATGTGGTAGTAGGAAAGATTTTAGAGATTAAGCCACATATGGATTCTGACCACTTGGTAGTGACGAAAGTAGATATAGGAAATGGAGAAATTGTGCAAATTGTAACAGGAGCAAATAATATTCATGAAAATGACATTGTTCCTATTGCAAAAGATGGCTCTAAGTTACCAGGTGGAGTAGAGATAAAAAAAGGACAACTAAGAGGCGTGGAGTCTTGCGGAATGATGTGCAGTGTAGGTGAATTAGGATTAGATATTCATAATTATCCTAATCAAATTGAAAATGGTATTATGATTTTGGCTTCTGAACAAAATGAAAAAATAGGTAAAAATAAGGAGCTAGAAAAAAGTTTAGGAAAAGATATTAAAGGAGAATTAGGTTTAAATCAAACGATTATTGATTTTGAAATTACTCCTAATAGACCAGATTGCTTATCTATAGAAGGATTAGGAAGAGAAACAGCAGTATCTTTAAAAGAAACTTTCAAAAATCCACATAAGAATTTAGATGAAATAAAAGTACCAGACAAGGATGACATTGAAGGACTAACTGTTAGTATTGAGGCACCAGATCTTTGCTATAGATATATTGCAAGAGTAGTGAAGAATGTAAAAATTGGTCCATCTCCAGATTGGATGGTAAAAAGATTAAATGGTTGTGGCATAAGGAGTATTAATAACATTGTAGATATCACAAACTATGTTATGCTTGAATTAGGGCAACCAATGCATGCTTTTGATATTAACTCTATTGAGGGAAAACATATTACTGTTAGAAGGGCTAAAAAAAATGAAAAAATTACAACTTTAGATGACCAAGAAAGAAGCTTAGATGAAACTATGCTAGTAATTAGTGATGAAAGGAAGCCAGTAGCTATTGCAGGTGTTATGGGTGGCCAAAATTCAGAAATAGAAGAAGACACACAAACTGTTGTGTTTGAATCAGCAGTATTTTATGGTGGAAGTGTTAGAAAGACTGCTAAAGCAGTAGGGTTAAGAACAGAAGCATCAAGTCGTTATGAAAAAGGATTATCACCAGAAAATGCATTAAGAGTAGTGAATCGTGCAGTGGAATTGGTAGAGCAATTAGGAGCAGGAGAGGCTGTAGAAGGTAAGATTGATGTATACCCTACAAAACAAAAAGTAAGTCAAATTCCTTTGCAAGTAGATAGAATTAATCATTTACTTGGTATTCAAGCTACCAAAGAGGAAATGATGAATATTCTAGAAAAACTAGAAATGAAAGTAGAAAATAATATTGTTATTCCACCATATTTTAGACAAGATGTAGAACAATTAGCAGATGTAGCAGAAGAAATATTAAGATTTTATGGATATGATAAGTTAGAAACAACATTGATTAATAGTGAAACGACTTTGGGTGGAAGAAATAAGGAACAAACGATTCGAGATAAAGTGGCAGAGTTATTAGTAAATCTTGGGTTGTCTGAGATTTGTACTTTTGGATTTATCAGTAACAAGGATTTAGAAAAATGTAATATTATAGGAGATAATGAGTATTTGCAAGAAGCGGTTTACATTCAAAATCCATTAAGCGAAGATTACACCATAATGAAAACAACCTCTGTTCCAACCATGATGCAAATGCTTCAAAATAATAATAACTACAAAAATAAAGATGTAAGATTGTTTGACATTTCTAGAACCTATCAAGATAAAAACGAAGCAACCAAAAAGGGAGAGCTACCTTTGGAAAATAATATTTTGACAATTGGAATGTATAGTGATAACGAAGATTTTTATACTTTGAAAGGACTAGTAGAAAATGTTTTAGAAGTGTCAGGAATGATGAGATTTGATGTAAGAAAAGAAGGAAACAACAAAATGTACCATCCAGGAAGATGTGCTAATATCAATGTTGGAAATGATGTGGTGGCTACATTAGGAGAAGCTAATCCGTTATTAACTAGAAATTATGATATTTCTCAAAGAATATTACTAGCTGAAATTAATTTAGATAAAATTGCTAAATATGCAAGAAACAATAAGAAATATGCTCCAATTACTAAATTTCCAGCAGTAGAAAGAGACATTAGTATGTTAGTAGATGAGACAGTTGAAGTTGGAAGGATAGAAACTATCATTCAAAAAAAATCAAAGAAATTATTAGAAGAAGCCAAATTATTTGATATTTATAGAAGTGAAAAACTAGGAGAAAATAAAAAGAGTGTTGCATATAGCTTAAGGTTTAGAGTGCCTGACAGAACATTAAAAGATGAGGAGATTAATAGTGTGATGACAGAGATTATAGCTGAATTAGAAAAAAGTTTGGGTGCAGAACTTAGGAAATAGAAGAAAAGCAGACTTGGTCTGCTTTTTCTTTAGATTAAATTAGAGTTCTGGATGTAGGGTATCACGAGGCTTAGTCTCATAAACAAATTTCCCAGAAGAAATTTGATGTAAAAGTTCCTTAAAAGTACAAGAAGATAATTCTAATTGATAGGTATCTAACAAATATATATTAGATTGCATAGTGGTAGAAGAATTAGGGTTAATTAGAATTATTCTTCTAAAGGTTTTTTGTGAATTTTGATTTTCTAATTTTCCTAAAAATTTAGTTTCTATACCTTCACCAAAAAAACCAGAATGAAGAAGTGCCATAAAAGATTGTGTGGCATCATTACCTAAAAGTTTTTGAATCTTCAAAACTTCTATAAAAGTACGAAGCTTTAAAACTAAATTATGTGGAACTGTATTTAAAGGCAAACTGTTAAGTTGGTTTAAGTAGTCTTCTACAGTGGCAGGCTCTTTGCCTATAATTTGGGGTAATACTCTATCAATTGCAGAAGGAATGATATTTCCTTCATCTGAAATAATTTTAATTCCACCAATTTGTAAACCAGTTTTTATTTTCATAAAATCATTTAAACCATCTTTTTGTTTATTAATAGGTTCTAACATTAAAGAAACTCTATCTGTATAAAAACCAGATAAGAAATGACCACCATCCATGCCACGAGAAACAATAACTGCTTCAATATTACCATCTAATTCATTAACAAATTTTGAAAAGATTCTAGAAAAATCCCAGCAAGTAACTTTAGAACCAGGAACAATAGATTCTAAATGCTCTTTAGAAAATTTAGAGGAGTAGCGAGTTTCTGCTTTAAATTTATCATTGTAGAAATAGCCTTCATCATAAGAAAAAATCTGACAAAGTCTACAATATAAATGAAAAGCTTGCTCTTCTAAAGAGTAATTAGAAAGAAAACCTTCATAAGCAGCTTTTTGTAAAGTTGGATGAAGCGTCCAAGGAAGTTCGTTTTTATCATCTTTTCGGATGATTTTGTCAAAGATAGTTTGCTTAAAAGGAACTTCATTAAAATGATAGAACTTTTTATCTTGTGTGTTATTCATAAAATCTCCTTAGATTATTTATATTTTAAAATGTGTTTATCCACTTGTTTAAAATTTCTTTTGCAAGGGTTGCAGTTTTACTATCAATATCAAATACGGGGTTGTATTCTACTAAATCAGCAGAACGAATAACTTGAGAATATTTGCAGATTTCATCTACTAGATTAGAAGTATCTTTTAAACTAAGACCATTTGATGCAGGAACTGATACACCAGGAGCAACTTTGGGATCTATTAAATCTAAATCAAAGCTAATATGTACTCCATTAGTGTCGGTAGAAGCTATTTCAAAAGCTTTTTTACAAATTTCTTTGGTACCATATTTTTGAATATCATTAGTAGAAAAAACAGTAACGCCAGCTTCTAAAACATTATTCCATTCCCAAGGGTCAACGTCTCTACCACCAACAATAACTGTATGTTTTGGGTCATAGAAAGGTCCTTGGTGAAAGTCAGATAAGATATTCTTTTCAAAATGGGTAGCTACTGCTAAAGGAAGACCATGAAGATTACCAGTAACAGAGGTTTCGTAAGTGTTATAATCAGCATGGGAGTCAAACCAGATGATGCCTAAATTTTGGTATTTTTTTATGGAAGCTAAACTAGAAGCAATAGCAATAATGTGGTCTCCACCTACTGTTAAAGGGAATTCATTGTTATCTAGGACTTGATTTACTAATTGATATAGTTTTTCATTAAATTGATTAATTGGTTCTAAATTTCTTTTTTCATTTTTAGTGTCTAAAGCTTTGATGGATAAAACTAAATCATGCATTTTTTTTTGATAAGATTTTGTTTCGGATTCTGACATATTTTCTTCAAAATGTAATTCATGCATAGCAAGTAATAAAGAGTTAAATTCTTGTACAAAATCATTAATTTCATGATGAGTATTTATTGGTGTTTTTGGCTTAGTCTCTTTTTTTATCTGGTCATTAGTAATGGTATACTGATGAGAGATAGAACTAGAAGATAAGTCTTTTGTAAGTATTTGGGCTCCTAAGCTAGCACCGTTTACGTGAACGCCCAAATCAGTGCAAGCATTAATTAATGCAATGTTTTTCATTTTTAAACCTCTATATAAATTTCTTTGGACATGGTGATGATAGTTATCAAACACTAGTAGTCACAATACAAAGAATTATATCATAGAAATAAAAAAGGTCAATAAAATGAAAAATATTTATTGAAAAAGAAAATGATTTATGCTATAACTAAATTAGAGTATAAATTTAAGATACGCTCTAAAAGACAAATAAGTAGGAGGAAATAATAAAAATGGCAAAAGGACAAAAAAATAAGAGAGATATTGGAAAATTAGCTACTAAAATTATGGCAATAATATTAGCAGGTATGATGGTATTATCCATTGCAGGAACTGTGATTTATTATATTATTGCTATGGCTCAAAAAGGATAATGCCAAACAAAGAAAAAGAGGTAATATATGTTTGAAAATATAAATGTTAGTTGGGGTGGAATTTGGCAAGCTTTTGCAAGTTATATGACAGAACTATCACAAAATCCATTTAGATTAATTTCCTTAATACTAGACTTAGTAATTGTAGGATATTTAATTTATAAGTTTGTAATATATGCGAAAAAGTCAAGGGCATGGCAATTGTTAAAGGGAATTGTATTAATTTTAATTATTGTTGCTGTAAGTGAAATATTACAGTTAAAGATTTTGAATTTCTTTTTAACCTTTTTTATGCCTTATGGTGTAATCGCTTTAATAGTTATATTTCAGCCAGAACTACGTAGGATGCTAGAACAGTTAGGTACGAATAAAATAACTAAATATTTTGGATTTGACAAAGACTTAGCAACTAAAACAAAAGAAGATATTTATAAAATAGTCATTGCGGCAACAGAACTTGCGAAGACAAAAACAGGCGGGCTGATTGTTGTAGAAAGAGATATTCAAATCAATGACATTGCTGATACTGGTGTTAGAATTGGATCAGAAGTTTCACCACAACTGATAGTGAATTTATTTACACCCAATACTCCTTTACATGATGGGGCAGTTATTATATCAAATAATAAAATTACAGCAGCTGCATGTATTTTGCCTTTAGCAGATGATAAGGATATTGCAAAAGAATTAGGAACAAGACACCGCGCAGGCTTAGGAATTTCAAAAGAGTCTGATGCAATAGCTATTATTATTTCGGAAGAAACTGGTAAAATTTCGGTAGCAAAAGAAGGAACTTTAATTGTAGATGTGAAAGAAGACAGCCTAAAAACTATTTTAATAAAACATATTGTCACAAAAAGATTTGGCGACGAAAAACTAAAAAGAATAGAAAAGGTAAAATCTCAAATAAAAAGACTTGACAAATAATAAAACATATTGGTAATATATATCAATAAGGTTTGGGATAAAAAAACAGTAGTGCAAAAGAAAAGGTAAAATAGATAACAGAGGAGGAAATGAAAAATGAAAGGAAACATGTTAAGCTCTAGAAACGTTGAGGCTGTACACACACACACACACACACACACACACACACACACACACAAGTAGTTTTATAGGAAAAGAAGAAAATAGAGAGAGAGGAAATGATAGCCATAATGGTATCAACCAAGGAACAAAACCAGTTGTAAGGAGTAAGTCTTCAATAGCTGGTATTACGTTAGTTGCCTTGGTAGTCACCATTGTGGTTCTTTTGATATTAGCAGGAATCACAATTATGTATGTGATGGGAGACAACAGTATCTTTAAGTTAGCCCAAGAGGCAAAAGATAGAACAGATAATGCAATACAAAAAGAGATAGAAGACTTAGGAGATATAGCCAATCGCTTAAAAGAAGAATATGGAGATAATGGTGGAAATGGAGAAACGCCAAATCCACCAGAAGACATTGACCCAACAAAGCCAAAAGCAGAAGGAATCAGTTTGAATGCCAAATTTTGTGTGGTAACAGGAGGAGAATCTTGGACGAACAATTTTATCTTAAACCCAAAGATAACGCCAGAAGAGGCAAATCAAGTAGTTTCATGGAAGAGTAGTAATGAAAGTGTTGCAACAGTGGATAGTAATGGAGTAGTCAAAGCAACAGGAAATGGAAAAGGTGGAGATATCAAAATAACAGCCACAACAAAAGACGGAAGTAATTTATCAGCAGAATGTAATGTGAGAGTAGAAATGTTTGGGGCAATTAGTTCAGCTAATACCGAATATACAGATAGTAGTTCAGAAGAGAAATATAAGACAGTAACGATTCCAAAAGATTATGCAGTAGCAACAAGTGAAAATATAAACAAAATAGATGGAGGATTAGTGATCCAAGATGATGAAGGAAATCAGTACGTATGGGTGCCAGTAGATGAGACGGCCTATAGTAAAATGATAGATGAAACCAACAAAAGAGGAAAGCTATATAATTTTTCAGCAACTGGAACAACATTAATAAGTTATTCAGCAACAGGATTTAGAGAACCAGATATTGTAAGTCAGTATGATGGAAATGATGCTAGTAAAGATGCCAGCTATTTCAAAGCAGCAATTAGTAGCAGTATGACAAGAGCGCAGTTTAAAAACCAGTTGCAAAATGAGTTTAATAGTATGTCAGAAAGTGTGAAAAAGTATCATGGATTTTACATAGGAAGATATGAGACAGGAAATTTAGAAGCAAGTAG
>JAAWKD010000047.1 GCA_022797215.1 Clostridia bacterium | reverse complement strand
TGCAGATGAAAGTGTAAATGGAGATTTAAGAAAAGCATTTAATAAAATAATGTATGGTTAATATCAAAAGTGGTGTTCCCACAAAAAGTTTATGCAATCTGGGAGAATAAACTATTTTACTTTTTCCTCTATTTATGCTATACTAATACATATTATTTAGAAAGAGGATAAAAACATGACAAGTAAACAAAGAGCATATTTAAGAGGATTAGCAAATAGCCTACAACCAATTTTTCAAATTGGAAAGTCTGGCTTATCAAATAATTTAATTAAACAATTAGATGATGCCTTGGAGGCTAGAGAGTTAATTAAAATTAGTGTATTAGAAACTGCACCAGATGATGTGAAAAGTTTAGGTGAAGAAATTTCAATAGCTACTCATTCTGTTTGTGTTCAAACGGTAGGTAGCAAAATTACATTATATCGTGCCAGAAAAAAAGATAGCAAGATTGTATTGCCAGAATAATGATAAAAGACTAGTTTCCTAGTCTTTTTATTTAAAATATTTGCTTAAGTCTATTTTATTATCTACTTGTTCCCAAACCACTCTATTTTTTCCACTTTTTAAAGTCGCTTTAGTCGCTTCTAAATCAAATACATAAATCCCTCTAAATCGATACATCATAAAACCTGTTTCATCTTTATATTTTGGAAATAGAATTCTTATTTCTTCAGAATGCCATTTTATCATATCTTTCACAAATCCAATTGGGTCATCTATTCTATATTCAAAAATATATTTTTTGTCACTTGTAATAGTATTAATATACGGATTATTTTTAAATTCATTTTGGCTACTTTCCTCTAATTGTAGCTTAGGGCAACAAACATGTTCATTTGGATATCCTGTTTTAAAATAAATTTTCTGATTTGCTTTATACCCTTTGTTAAATAACTCTGAAACTTCTTGTACTGTTCTAAATTGAACATTATCCTCAATAGATATGTTTTGTTGTTTAATATAATATTCAGGTGTTCTACTTTCATTCGTCCAAGGCTTAAATCTATCGCCTAATTTTTCAATTCGATTATTAATAACATTAATAATTTCATCAATTTGTGTATGAATTTCCTCTATACTTTTTGTCACATCTATTCTTAGCACTTCTGGTTCAAAAGAAAGTATTTCGCTTAAAGAATTAATTTCCTTTTCTATCGACTTCGTTCTCTCTATATCATCTTTCCTATTCCATTCTTTTTGGTGTTGCCATTCATCTACTTCAACTACTAGCTTAATTTGTGGAAAATACAAATCAGCTAATGCTATTCTTCCATTTTCTCTTTTAAATAATTGTTGCGTAATAATTTGTACATCCAGCCTATTTAATAAATTATAGATTCTGGTAATACAATAGTTCTCATATTTCTTTCCAAAGGATTTTTTCAATTGATTTGTAATATATTCTTTTTTATCCACTTTTTCTAGCTCCTTTTTTCTGATAGCCTAATCTATATTTCTTCTTTTATCAAATCTCTAATAAAAACTTGGTTTCCTTCTCTATCCTTTGTTCGTAAATTAGGAAAGGTCTTTTTCATTCTAGTATCTGTAAAATATTCCTCTTCTATTTTTCTCATAAATGGAATTTGAGAATATTTCATTTCTTCTTGATAAAATTGGCATATTGCTCGTTTTTCATAAATACTAACTGCCCAAACAGTTACTAGAGCATCTACTGCTAAAAATAAAAACATTGCCATTTCAGTAGAAGCTTTGATTTTTAAATTAATTCTTTCAATTATTTTATCTATTAATGGTTTTATGAGCTTCATAAGCCCAATGGCTAATATTCCCCAAAACAAAGAATAAATAATGCATATTCTACCATTAATATCTCCTTTTGCGTAAGAATAATCCCAGAATCTAGCACCATAAATTGCTTCTAATCCATAGCTTAGTACATATTCTACTGCTGCTCCTGTTAAAACTCCATAGAAAAATAGTTTGAAATAACTTTTTTGATCCACATGGTTTAAGAAAAAGATAAGAAAAATAGCTCCTACTCCATAAACAGGGCAAAAAGGTCCCCAAATAAGACCTTTTCTACTTTCCCAAATTCCCATAGTAAAATACCCATAGAGTGTTTCTATGATTAAGCCTAAAATACTAAATAAGATAAAATACCAAAATAATTGGTGAATATTAATTTTTGCTTTCATTTATGCTCCTATCAGTTTGACTATTACATTTAATAATACAGCAAATGTGTTCCATAAAAAGTGTATTGATATATTCGTAAAAATGTTATTTGTTTTTGCATAGGTTCTAGCTAAAAAATATCCTAACAATGTGTATGGGATAATATAAATATACATGATCAAGTTTTCTTCTGCATATAACATATGTGCTGCCCCAAAAATCACTCCACTTATTATCATAAAGGCAGTATTATTAGGAATAAATTTTCTAAGCAATCCTCTAAACATAAATTCTTCTAAAATTGGTGCAAATAGAATTGCCATTGTTGCAGTAAGAGCTAATGGTAACTCATTTAGTTGTGATTGATTAGTAGATATTTGCCCTGCAATTAGTGCTATTGGAACACTAATAATAATATAAACAAGGAAAAATATCCCCAATTTAGGAAATATGTATTTCATATAAGTTTTGAAATTTCCTTTGAAAGTAAGAAAATCTCTTTTGATGTCTTTTCTTAAAAGATACCCCAAGATAAGTGCTTGTATTCCATAAAGTAAAAATATCCTTGCTAATGGTGGTATATTTTGCAAAAATGGCATTGGAACTAATCCTGCATAAAAGAAAATAAATAGAGCAGTCCATAATAATAGGTAAATCCACTTTCTTTTGACCTGCATTTTTTCTAGTTCTGGTAATTTTAGTGGCTCTTTTGGTTCTTCTACCACATCTTTTGTATCTAAGAATAGTAGTACCATAGCTATAATTCCACCTATAATATGTACCATTCCCCCAAATAACATTTGGATAATATTAATTGCTATTAGTAACTTTTTATGTTTGAGCAAATTTCGTACAAAAATCAAATTAAAGATGTTGATAACTGTTAGAAAAGATAATAAGACAATTTGCACCTCTAATGAAATACTAGGCATTCCTTCTATTTGTATTCCCTCATAAGGAATTATCTTGCTAGCAAATCCATAAATGCATATTAAACTGACAATGATAGCTATAACAGCAATGATTCGAATGATAACTTGTTTTGTTATTAATTTCATGTTTTCCTTCCTTCTTAGTTTAAAACTTTTCATTTCCATGTTTTATATAGTATATGGTAAATAATTTAAAAAATCAATCTTCATCTTTATAATATATTGACCATACTTGCTTATTTTCTATTAAATTTCTCCTGATATTTCCTTATTTTTCTTGACATTATTAATTAATTGTATTATAATAATACTCGTTCATGGGTCAGTAGCTCAGTTGGATAGAGCACAGGCCTTCTAAGCCTGGGGTCGGGGGTTCGAATCCCTCCTGGCTCACCAGATATAGAGTTTAAGGTAGATTTCTCTAAAAAGAACTCTAAAAAATTTAGAACTTAGGATATTCATACGGCAATATGAATATTCTTTTTTGTTTTTCTTTCACTTGTTTTTGTATTTTTGCATTATTTCCAAATAGTTGCATAACCACTTTTCCAGTTTGAACTTGTTTCTGATAATCTCCTCTAGTATATATATTAGTTGATGATATATTTTCGTGTCCTAGCCAATCTTGTATATCTCTAATATCTACACCTTCAAGATGCAATAATGTAGCAATACTATGTCTTAAACCATGTGGGGTTATTTGCTTTAATCCATTTCTTTGAATAATTTCGCGAAATCTTTCTGTGAAATAGTGCGGTTGTATTATATTTCCATTATCATGAACAAATAAGTATCCATCATATTTATAATTGTAGGAGTTACCAAAAATCTTTTTATTTTTCTCTATTCTTTCTAACTTCTTCAAAGTAGCTACTTTTATATTTTCAAAGAGTGGAAATGCTCTATAACCTTTCTTAGATTTTGCTTTATCTTTAAAATATACTTTTTCTTCATTATCTTTTCCATCATTTTGAATTGCTACATGGTTTATAAAAAAGTAATCTTCTTCAAAATCAAATACCTGCTCTCTTAAGCCAATAATTTCACTTCTTCTTAACCCATAAAATCCATCATATAGAGTTGGCAATTCAATAATATCATCTTTTAATATTTCAAATAACTGCATAATTTCTTCTCTAGTATAAGTATTAACTTCTTTTCTTTCTACGGTAATTGGACTAATAAGATCTGTTGGATTATATCTCACTATTTTTTTCTTCAATAGATACTTAAATGCGCTACTAATATTATCGTTATAATGATCTATCGTGGCATTACTTAATTCTTTTCTTAAATGAGCATAAAAGTCATCTAAATCATCTGCTGTTATTTCTTTAACGGTCTTTCTATGTTCTCTTTTCGTAAAATAGTCTTTTAATCTGCCTGTTACCTGCCTTTTGTATCCGTTAAAAGTATCTAATTCAACAGAAGATTTTATAATATTATTTAGCCAGTATTCCATATAAGCATAAAAGTCCCAGTCTGCTTTTGTTTCTTTATTTTGGTTATAATTGGTCGTATTTAATTCTAAAAGTGATTGTATATCTATAATGTTAAGGCTTTGCACCTTTGGCTTTTCTTGATATGTTTTTACCATTTCTCTAAAGATTTGTTCAATCTCTTTTGCTTTGTTATTTGCATTTCTCTGATTTCCCTTTTCGACTTTATAACCAGTTGATGCCCAAAACAAATCCCATTTTCCATTTTTTTGATAACTTATAACACATTGATATATTCCGTCTTTTTCTTGTATCGTATGAGAAATATTTTCTGAAATATCATACTTTTCTAGTAATTTATTTATTCTGTTGATTAGCTTTTGATTTCTTGCTTCTTCTAACATAATTCTCCTTCCATAAAAGCAAGCCTAAATTTATCAAACTGCTACATTTGCAATTATAACATAATTTAAACTTGCTTAACAATGTTGAAGATTCCTTTTTTATTTTTCTATTAAATATTTGATAATACTGATTTTTGGTATATAATAATCTCTGCCAATTCGTTTTGAAAATATTTCTTCATTTTTTAATAGTTTGTATATTTTATTCTTTCCAGTTTTTGGTAACATCTTTTGTAATGTTTTCACTTTTACTACATCAGGATAATCTTTAAATAACTTTTCGTAATATAATTGTATATCTCTATTTTGATTCATTCGTATCACTTCCTATTTACTTTTTATTGGTTAATTTTTTGTCGACACTTTTTTTACATGACAGAGCTATTAGAAAACATATACGATTTCTAATAGCTTTAGCTTATTGCTAAGTTTTATTTGTGGTTGCATAGTTTCACCTACCTTTCCTGGTTGAGACAATTTCTGTTACCAAATTCTTAATAAACTGTTTCCTAAAATTTGTCTCCTATTATATATACATCACTTAATTCAGTTAAATTCTCCCCTAATTTTCAAAAAAGTTATAATACATATAAAAAATACACCTAAAAGTGCGAATTTATCTGACACTTTGGTGTATTTTATAGGGCTTATTTATTTTTATATTTTATCATTCTCTTTCTTCATCTTGTTTAGGTTTCTCTTTCATTTTTCTTCTCATTGCTTCTATTTTCTCTGGGTCTGACATTCTTTGAATTGGTGGCAAGTTTCTATACTGCCCATTATTGGAAAGCCAATTTGCAAACCCATCTCTTGTTCCTGCTCTAGTTACTATTCTTTCCATTGTAACTGGCGGTGGTAATACATTTAATTGCTTTTCCGCAAATTTTTTTATGAATGGAACTTTCATCAGTAATTCGTTATTTTGTAACATTCTAGCAATTTTTTGTTTAAATGAAAGTGATTGTTCAGTAGGTGGCTCAAATGTTGGTATTTCATTATCTATTTGAAAGTCTCTACTTTGTTTCTCTGGTCTTATAACTTCGCCAAATTCATTAATTTCATATCCTTGTGGTAAGTCAATTTCTTGTTGCTCTGTATTATTAGGCTGTTGTTCCTTTTCTTCAATTCCTGTCATTTCATTAATCATATTAATTTTACTATCTAAACTAGGAACATTATCGGCATCTCTACTAACTGCTTCTTTATATTTTTCTTGCATTCTTACATTTGCAAATTCTGTAATTAAGCCTTGTGCCGTTTGAAAAATAGCCTCAAATCTCTGCTTACTTATATTAGGCTGATGTAACTGCGTAATGGCCATGTCTAAATCTCTCCATGCACCTTTTCCCATATATTTATCAAACTCATTTTCAATGATACTAGAATCTGTTACTAAGCCATAAAAAAATGTATTAGCAGGCTCTTTTGTTCCATCTGAAAGTTCTATAAAAGAATCAATTTTTTGCTCTACTAATTGTTCAAAATTCATTTCTTGGTCGAAGTCATTTCGCATAGAAACAGCAAGTAATTTTACTAAATCATCGGCTTTTTTATACAAATTAAATTCAGAGACATCTGCTTTGCCTGTCATAATATCATCTGCACTATGTTCTCCTCTAACAGTCAATTCTGCTAATAAATTTATTGCATTTTCTTGAATCTGCATACCATAAAATTGACCATCTTCTGTTCTTCTAATTAGCCCTGAAACTTGTCTTGAATCAGTTTCTTTATCATAAGTTTGTCTTTCTACATTTGCTGGATTTAAAACTAAATGCCCCATTTCGTGTGCTAATCTAAAATCAGCATTATGTCCATCTATTTCAGGATAACGATATGCTAAATCATAACTGAATTTTCCATCTACTAGTTGTCTTTGTCTTACTTCTCCTTTTGTTGTTCCGATTCTCTGGCTTATCATAAATTAGGGAGCTTGCATCATTAAAATGTATATTTAGATTTTCTTCTGATGCATTTTCCATAAAATTTTGAAATGCTATTCCATCTCTACTTAGTAGACTAGCAACTTTTTCCTTTATGCTATCTACCCTTTGAAGTTCTTGTCTTAAAACTTGAGTAGCTTCTTGACTAGTTTCAGAATAAATGACATACTGTCCATTTCCTGCTACAAATCTTCCCATATTTTCCTCTTTTCATATTACTATTTTAAAACAAAAAATAATATAGCACTAATGATAAGGTGCACAAGTAACACGATTCTTGTTACTTTGTATATTTTCTCAATTTTATTTCTTCTTTTTTCTGCATCCCAAAATTGTCCAAAATGTACTTCTGAGTGTTCTGTAAAATCATTTGTGTCATCTCTATATGTTGCTTTATTAGAATAAGAGTCCCAACCTGCATATTGTGTATCTGGTAATAGTGGCTTATATACCGATACTATATACCAATAAGAAAAAATATTTCCTAATAGAATAGCTGCAAACCATTGACCGAATATGATAATGTATTTGTTACTCATATATTGTGCTAATACTTTTGGCATATTATTCTGATTCATCTTTAAAATCATATATAAAATATATGACAATATAATACCTATTGATATAGTAAAACATTGTGTTCTTATTTTTCTATGCTTCATTGTTTTATTGTATCGATCCTCATTATTCTCTAAAATATTCATTGACTCAGCATATAAATTATGAGCTTGATTTTCTTGATTGTTTGTGTCTATGTCAATAGTTACATCATTTTCTCTAAAATATAGTGATATATATACTTTGTTAAATACATCATTAACCGTATTATTTTGCCCTTTTGTATAAAATGTAATATATAAATCAATTGTTATACTTTTTATAATTTCTGGTTGGTTTAAATTTCCTACAAACCAATTATAATTACTTTCCTTTATTCTTTTTCCATTTTTAAATTCTATTTCGTAATTGAGAGCTGTGCTACCGTTTTCGTATTCCCATTGCTTTTCGCCATATGGGATATTTTTATTTTTGCTTTCTTCTAGCTCAAATTTTTTGTCGTATTTTTCTTTGTAGTCTTCTAAATAGTCAGCTACTTTTATGATACTTTCTATTGGTATCTACTTATTTATTACTTTATTATTCATTTGTTTTTCACTCCATTATTTCTATAAACTTAATACTGCCTTTATAATAATATAAAAATTAAAAATATGCAACAATTAGATGGGAACATTTTCGCAGATTTTAACAGTATTATTTCGAAGCAAAAAAAATTAAATATCACACATTAGCATTGTAAATTTCGGCAAAATTCTTCCATTTTCTTACATAATGTGATACCCTTATACTGTGAAAGGAGAAAGATTATATGCTAGAAATTTTTAAAGATATTATTGTTCCTTTAGTAACAGCTGCTTTAGGCTTTTTGGGAGGGTGTAAATATAATTCATGGAAATGTAAAAGAACAATGCATTTTAATAAAATTAGTGGAAATAATAATAAAATGATAAATGGTGATAATAATGAATAAAAACAAAGAGAACAATGTTCAACATAAGCCAAATATGCATCATAATACTATTAATGGATCAAATAATAAAATGATAAATGGTGATAATTTTGAATACAATCATTTTGAACAAAAGTTTATTACTATTTTGGCTCCAGAAAATATAATACAAAATGAATATTCAGAAAATTATTATAAATATATAGGAAAATTTAAAGAATTAGAAGGATATCTATTCTGTAAATTATTTGGTTTCAAAGAAAAGGATTATAACTTTACTAGTACAACCTTAAAGTTTGGTAAGGCAATTATTGATTGGACAATAGGTAGTACATTGTTTCCAATACGATTATTAGAACAATTTCAGCAAGAGATGGCGATGGACTTTGATTTAAAAGAAAATGAAATTATCAATCAAAGATGGACTGCAATGTCTGAATACTTTAAAGGAAATCTGCAAAAAAGTTTAGAACTATATCAAAGCTTATTAACTAGAATAAAGCATGGAGAATATATAGAATCATACTTTAAAGACGATATATTAATTGATGGAAGAAACATAGATATACAATATGAAGAAGAAAACAACAAATATAAACCTAAAAATGAATTTCAAAAAGAAATTGATAAAAACAAACATATATTGGCCAACCCTATGTATGATAGGATAAAAATTAATATTTATGAATCTGCTCATAAAAGTTCTTTTGATTATAAATATCAAAGCAAGTATACTATTATATATTCCAATGGCATAGAAAACATATGTAATGAAATTCAGAACCTAATATATGTAACTATTTTTTGGGGATCTATAACACATCTCCAACTTAGTAGAAAGCTTTTAGCCGAAGTACTCCATTTATATGCGGATTCACTAAATGATGAGAAATTATATTTGTCAACCTTAAAAATGCTAATTTTAGAGAATAACCAAAAAAAATTCAAAAAATTATTTAATTCATTAAGATATAAATTTCCATCTACACATAGCACAGAATTTATAAATAATTTATTATTGCAAAGAAATTCAGTAATTAATTTTTACATTACTGAATACAATTGTATTTTATATGAACTGTTTGGAAGATATTTATCAAACCCTGAATATTTAAAATTGGAAAACGAAATGTTAAATAAAATAGAAATAACCTCTAAAATTAACATTTCTAATATTTACAATATTTTGAAAGCATTAAAATGTAATATAACAAGAATATCCAACAAAGAGAAAATGTTTAATATTTTTTTAGAGTACTTTGAAAATAATTATTCAAGATTTTATATGGAAATTGCCGAAATTATGAACTCAATGGAATTAGAATACTTAACTAAAAATGAATTAGTACTTTTCGGACAGGTATTAGATAAATTAGTAATGGAAAAAGAGAGGCATAGTCTAAATATAATAAATTCTATTGTAAACTATAGAAATATAACAAAATTAGATAAGTATAGTGATATAATAAATGAAAGCTCTCACAATATAATAGTAAATAATATATCTAAAAATGAAGATAATTGTATCATAGTAAAAAATATTATAGAAATAATGGAATCTAGGGCGGAAATGAGAGAGAAATCTCCCTATGTTTATACTGGTTATGCAAATGAATATACTATTGGAAGAGATGCATTTTCTCTAGAAAATTATACTGCTGAACTAGAAAATTTAATATTAAAAAAATTATTTCCTCTTGCTGTCAAAATATTAGCTTCGAAGAATCAATCGAGATATGAAAAAATTAGACATATAAGGATATTATCTAATTTATTAATTGAACATCCCACTCCTAAGTATAAGGATATTATATCTAATATAATATCAAAAATGGATTTGGAATCAATGGATGATGAAGCTTTTAGAAGTCGAACTGAACAAGATCTAATTACTAATAAAAGAATGTTGGATTTTTTACTTGATAACATATCTCAAGAAAACATGATAAATGATTTTTGTGAAACTATCTTATCTCAAGAAGACTGTATTTTAGAAGTACTTAGGTGCTTTGATTTTATCAATAAGAAAATTAAATTGAACAATACATTCTTAGAGAAACAATTATATTTTATTTTTAAATATTCCTACAATACAGATTTCGATATTGATGTAAAATGCAAATCATATTCAATATTAAGAATGTTACTAAAAACTAGTTATGAAATTAATATGCTTAATTTTATAAAAACTAACGCAAATATATGTACTTTTGAAGAAGCCAGAGAAATTGTTAATATTCTAAAGAATGAATCGATTGAAAAGCAATATATTAAAGAGATTAAAGAGAAATTATTAGAAAATAATAATTATAATGTACGAGGAATTACTAATAAATATCTTTAGATTTATCTGTTATTACCATATACTAATAAATTTTCTCAAAATGTTGACTTTTCTAAATTATTTGAGTATAATAATTATAGAAGATGAGCGACCACAGAAGTGTGGCGTGTCGCTAGAAATAGTTTTAAAAAATTAAAAGCATATCTCTATTGACCAGACAGAGATATGTTTTTTTTGCTGTCTAATTTTCTTATTGTAACAACAAGTGCCACAAATAAGGCAATAGCGACAACAGTTACCATTGCAAGTTCACCAAATAGTATGTATATAAAAGCCAAATAAACTTGTTCTAATAACATACGCATCGCCCCCTTTCGCAAGAAAGCGACACTCCACACTCTGTTTTACTCATCTTCTTGTAAAATTATACTGTACTTATAGATTAAAATCAAGTGATTATACGAAAATTTATTCACAATAATAAATATTAGGCTTTTTATTGGTATACTCTTCTAAATCAACTACCGTATAATTACAGGTATACTGTTAGATGTAAATAAATGAGTTTACATCTAATTTTTTTGGTTGTAAAATTATTTACATTAGAATTTAAGTTAGAACAACAAATT
>JAAWKD010000010.1 GCA_022797215.1 Clostridia bacterium | reverse complement strand
TTGCTTTTGCAAAAGCAACTATTTCATCTTCATATTTTCCTATTATCATTTTATAATCTGGATTATCTTTAACTACTTGAAAAGTCTGATACATCTTTTCTCTATTTGTCTAATTAGGCCTTTCTGCATCATATAATTTTGCAACCTCTTCTAAATCTTTTTCTTCTAACTCGAAAAAATTTATTTCCATTAACGTTTAACCTCTTCCATAATATAAAACTCTAATACATCGTCTTCTTTAACATCATTGTATCCTTCAATTTGAAGACCACATTCAAAGCCTTTTGTTACTTCTTTTGCGTCATCTTTGAAACGTTTTAAGGATACTAATTTTCCATCATGGATAACTACATTTTCACGGATAACACGAACTCCTGCATTTCTTTCTATTCTACCGTCAGATACATAAGCACCTGCAATGGTTCCAACCCCTGAAACTCTGAAAGTTTGTCTTACAATAGCATTTCCTATTACTTTCTCTTCATAGATTGGCTCTAGCATTCCCTTCATAGCTGCTTCTACGTCTTCTAAGGCTTGATAAATAACAGAATATTGTTTAATTTCAACAGCTTCTTTTTCTGCCATATCTTTTGCTGTATTTACTGGACGTACATTGAATGCAAGAATAATACATTTTCCTGCTTTAGCAAGTTGAACATCAGATTCTGTAACAGCTCCTGCTACTGCATGGATAACTCTTACCTTTACTTCGTCATTAGATAATTTTTCTAAGGATTGTTTTAAAGCTTGTGCAGTACCTTGTACATCTGCTTTGACAATAATGTTTAATTGTTTTAAGCTTTCACTTTCCATCTTTTCAAATAAGTTACTTAAAGTTACTTTGCTGTTTTCCGCCATGATTTGTTCTCTTTCTTGGCGTTTTCTTCTTTCAATTAAGTGTTTTGCCATTTTTTCGTCTTTTACTTCATAGAAAGTATCTCCTGCTTCTGGTACTTCTGTCAATCCCATGATTTCAACTGGTGTAGATGGTCCTGCTTTTTTTACTTTTTGTCCTTTATCATTTTTCATAGCACGAATTCTACCAATTGATTTTCCTACAACGATAGTATCACCTTCATCTAAAGTTCCCCTTTGAACAAGCATAGATGCAATAGGACCTTTTGCTTTGTCTAGTCTTGCTTCAATAACAGTTCCTTTTGCTTGTTTATTAGGATTTGCTTTTAATTCTTTCATGTCAGCAACTAACAATACCATTTCTAATAAGTTATCAATATTTAATTTCTTCTTAGCAGAAATTGGTACATAAATAGTATCTCCGCCCCATTCTTCTGGTACTAGTTCATATTCCATTAATTCTTGTTTAATCTTCTCAACATTAGCACCTGGTAAGTCAATTTTGTTTACTGCTACAATGATTGGAATTTCAGCAGCTTTTGCATGGTTGATAGCTTCTACTGTTTGTGGCATAACACCATCATCTGCTGCAACTATTAAAATAGCAATATCGGTAATTTGAGCACCTCTTGCACGCATAGCAGTAAATGCTTCGTGTCCTGGGGTATCTAAAAATGTAATCTCTCTACCTTTAATATTTACTTTATACGCACCAATATGCTGGGTAATTCCTCCAGCTTCTCCTTCAATGACATTCGTACTACGAATAGCATCTAATAAGGAAGTTTTTCCATGGTCAACGTGTCCCATAACAACAACAACTGGTGGTCTTGCTTCTAGCTCATCTGCTGTGTCTTCTGTGTCATCAAATAAAATGTCTTCTTCCTTTACTTCTTCTTTCTTGGTTGCTGTAATACCAAATTCTTCTGCTACTAAAAAGGCGGTATCAAAGTCAATAGTATTATTAATAGTTGCCATAATTCCATAATTAAATAACTTTTTAATTACTTCTCCACTAGTTTTCTTCATTTCCATAGCTAAGTCTTTTACTGTAATCATTTCTGGGATAGTAATTTCTTTTAATTCAAAGATTTTTTGTTTGTTTCTTTCCTCTTCTCTTTGAGGTTTACGTTTATTTCGCTTTCCGCGAGCAGTGGTTAAATCATAATAATCAAGCATTCCACCTTCTTGGTCATCAAACATGTTAGATAATTGGTTTACTTGTTTTAAGTCTTTTAACTTACCTTCATTAAAGCTTTCTTGGAAACGGTCACCCTTCTTGGCTTTTGTTCCTTTTTTTGCTTTGTTGTCTTCATAACGATTTGCTTTTTCTTTATCAATTGCTCTTGTGCTAATATCTCTTTTATCTTCTTTTTCTACAATCTCAGTAGCCATAATATCTTTGATATTACGGTCAATTCCTCTGTTATCTAATGGACGGTTTCCGTTTTGGAAACGATTGTTGTTATATCCATTTCCTTGACGATTATTTGGATAACCATTGTTTTGATTGTATGGACGGTTATTGTTTCTATCAAATTGTCTATTGTCACGGTTTTGATAGTTATTTTGTCTATTATCTCTGTTTTGATAGCCACCTTGTCTATTGTCATAATTGCCATTTGGACGATTTCCATTTTGGAAACGATTATTGTTGTATCCATTTCCTTGATGATTGTTTTGATAATTATTATTTTGTCCATATGACCTATTATTATTCCTGTCAAACTGTCTATTATCACGATTTTGATAGCCATTTTGTCTATTATCATAATTGCCATTTTGGCGATTATCATTTGGATAGCGGTTATTATATCCATTTCCTTGGCGATTATTTTGATAATTATTGTTTCTATTATCTTGATAAGAATTTTGCGCACTTGAAGGAGCAGTAGTATTCTTACTTTCTTCTACTACTTTCTTTTCCTCTTCTTTTGGTTTCTCATCCTCTACTTTTGGCTCTTCTTTTGGAATTTCTACTTTTGGTTCTTCTACTACTGGCTTTATTTCTATTGGTTTTACTTCTTCTTTTTCTGCTATTTCTTCTACTACTGTTTCTTCCTTTTTTTCCTCTTTTTGAGGAGTTTTCAAACCAAATAATTCACTTACTGTCATTGGCTTTACAGGTTGCTTTCTGTAAACAATATTGTAGTCTTGATTTTTTCTCCTTTCTACAAAGCCAACATCATTTCTATTCACTTCCTGTTTTTCTTTCTTTTCTTCTTTTTCTTCAAAGTCAGTACGAATTACCTCACGTCTAATAATGACTGGGGTTTGCTTTTCTGCTTTTTTCTTATCACTGCCTTTTTTGTCTGATTGTTCTTCTTTTTTATCGTTTTTTGTTGTGCTTTTTTTATCTGAACTTTGAAAACCTGCTTTGATTTGGTTTGCCTGTTCCTCTTCTACAGCGCTCATATGGCTAGTAGCCTCAATTCCTAATTCTTGTGCTTTTGCCACAACCTCTTTACTTCCTAATCCTAATAATTTTGCTATTTCATGTATTTTAATTTTACCCAATCATTTCACCCCCATTAATGATACTTATTACTTTTTTCGAAAAACCAATATCTTTAATTCCTATCACAGCCTTATTTACCTTTCCCATTGCTTTACTTAATTCCTCTATGGATAATATCGTATATATTGTAATTTGATACTTTTTTGCTTCTTCTTCAAAGGTTTTCCTTGTCCTATCAGATGCATCTTTTGCTACTAATATTAGCTTTACTTTACCTTTTTGTATCTCCTCTATACAAGCATCAGTACCTGCTACAATCTTTCCTGCTTTTGTGGCAATTCCTATTAGTCCACATATTTTTGCGCTATCACTCAAATTCTATTACTCCTTTATTCTTTTTCTCAACTCTTCATAGATAGTATCTTCTATTTTCATTTCAAAACTTTTTTCTAATTTTCTTGACTTAATCGCCTTTTCTAAACATTCTGTATTATCACAAAGGTATGCTCCTCTGCCTTGTGCTTTTCCTGTTTTGTCAAGTGAGATTACCCCATCTTTATTTTTTACAATACGAATTAAGTCTTTTTTGTCTTTTTGCGTATTACATCCTATGCATGTTCTTTGTGGTAATTTTTTCAAAATGTTTGTCACTTCCTTTTTTTAAATGTATTTGTAAATTTTATACATTATTCATCTGTCTTTACTTTTTTTCCTCTGTAGACTCTTCTTTTGTTTTCTTCGCTCTTGTTTTTTTAGGTTTTTCTTCTACTTCATCTTCCACATCTTCTTTTTTCGTTTTTCTAGTCTTTTTCTTTTCTTCTTGTACTTGTTCAACTGTCTCACTTTCTTCTGCTTTCTTGGTAGATTTCTTAGTTGTCTTTTTAGTAGCTTTTTCTTCTACTGTCTCTTGAGTTACTTCCTCATTCTCCATTTCTTCTTGTACTTGTTCTGCCTTTTCTGCTTCTTCTTGGGCTTTTTGCATCATCTCTCTGAATTGAGATTCACTCTTAATATCAATTTTCCAAGTGGTTAGTTTAGCTGCTAGTCTAGCATTTTGACCAGCTTTTCCAATTGCTAAAGATAATTGATCATCTGGAACAATCACTTGTGCAAATTTTTCTTCTTCATGAACATCTACAGCCATAACCTGTGCTGGAAGTAATGCTGAAGAGATATAGATAGCGGGATCTGGATTCCATTCAATTACATCAATTTTCTCTCCACTTAATTCATTAATAATGTTTTGAATACGAATTCCTTTTTGACCTACACAAGAACCAACTGGATCAATATTTTCATTTGGAGAATATACTGCTACTTTGCTTCTACTTCCTGGGTCTCTTGAAACACTCTTTAGTTCAATAACACCTTCATAGATTTCTGGAATTTCTAATTCAAATAGTTTTCTAACAAAATCTGAACATGCTCTTGATACTAACACTTGTGGTGATCCCTTTGCTCCTCTTTCTACATCTACTACATAAGCTCTTAGTTTGTCATTTACATGATATTTTTCAGTTGGTATTTGTTCTCTTACTGTCATAACCCCTTCTAGTCTTCCTAAGTCTAGTACCACAACTCCACCATCTGCTTTTTGTACTATTCCTGATACAATCTCGCCTTTTCTATCATTAAATGCTTCAAACAAAATATTTCTAGATTCTTCTCTAATTTTTTGAACAATAACTTGTTTAGCTGTTTGTGCTGCAATTCTTCCAAAATTCTTTGGAACAATTTCAATTTCAGCAATATCTCCAATTGCTAATTTTTTGCTTAATTTTTGTGCATCAGCTAGATTAATTTGTAAATTTGGGTTCTCTACTATTTCAACAACCTCTTTTTCAGCATATACATGAGTTTCTCCTGTTTGTCCATCCATTGTTACTTTTACATTTTCACTTGACTCAAAGTTTCTTTTATATGCTGTTACTAAAGCTGTTTCAATAGACTCTAAAATAATGTCCTTTTTGATGCCTCTTTCTTTCTCAAGCTCTTCTAATGCCTCAATTAATTCCTTACTATCAATAGCTGGTCCATTTGCTTTTGCTTTTTTCATTTTTCCTAATTCCTCCTTAATTCCAATGATATTTTAATTTCATCTTTGCAATATTCTTTCTTTGTATCTCTTTCTTCTCTTCTTCACCTTCCACCTGTAGAACTAATCTATCTTGGTCAAATTCTTGCAAAATACCTTCTATTTGCTTACTCTTTTCCACTGGCTTAAACAAATTACATATAATCTCTTTTCCTAAATTTGCTTGTAAATGTCTTTCTTTTCTTAATACTCTCTCTATTCCTGGTGAGGAAACCTCTAAAAAATATTGTTCTTTAATATAGTTCGCTTCATCTAGTATATCATTGATTGCATCATTTACTTTCTCACAATCTTCTAAACTAATACCACTTGGTGTATCTATAAAAATTCTCAAATAATAGTCTTGCGCTTCTTTTTCATAGATGACATCATATAGTTCATATCCTAAGTCTTCAATTGTTTTATGAATCAAGTTTTCCACTTTTTCTTCTATATTTGCCATTTTACTCCCTCTCTGTCAGTTTGAGGATATCCGTTTAACTGACATTGAAGCGTGGGATTGGTTCCCACGCTTCTAGTAATTTATTATGTGATTATTAGTATACCCCATTTTTTCAGTAATTGCAAGTATTTTTTTAGATTTTGTAAGTTTTATTCCTTACAATACAATTAACACTGGTCTAAAGCTATAGTCTGTAGCAGGCTCACCGCTACCTCCTTGGAAAGCATTAAGTCCAGCTAAGGTTGCATTATCATATGCTCCACCACGTATCATAAATGGCATATTAGTACTTGGAAATTGCGAAAATTGTGCATTCCAACTATCATCCCAATTAGAAACGCTATTACTTGACACTTCATAAATTGCATCTCCATACTTGTTCTTATTTGCTATATAATTGTTAGTTGCATTATCTGTACTTACCACTGCATAATTGTACTTTGTCTTATTAGCTCCTTTAATTAGCACATCTCCATAAGCATATTTGCTTCCATTTTCTTTTACAAAATCATTTTCGATATAACTTGCTACATATTCCCACGCGCCACCTACTAAGTCATAAATTCCAGTAATATTTCCTGTAGAACTTGCTTTTACGCCTTGTTCACTTGCATACTCTATAGTTACTCCTGTATTTTGACTAGATGTAGCTGTATTTCCTGCTGAACCTGTAATATAACTTCCACTGTTATTAATCCATACCTCACTATTTTTGCCATAAATACTTTGGCTTAAATAAGCTACTGCTCCCCATTCTGTGTTTTTCATTAGATGGCTGTTTAATGTTGGTTGGTAATTTAGACAAACGGAATAACTTGTTCCAATTTGAATATTTCTCCAGCTAGTCACTCCTGGCTTTACTTGTAGAGTCTTAGTTGTTACATTGGTGTTGATTGAACCCGTATTTTCTGAAGTTGTACATTCTGTATGGCTTGCTTCAAATTTTGCTACCCATAGACCTGTTACATTTTGTTCATATTGGAACGCTGGATGTACCACATATCCATTTGGAAAAGTAGTATACTGATTTGTCGTTGTTTCGTTATACTCTACAATTGTTATTCCTTCTCTTACTGGATTGTTGGTTGCTTCTTTTAAGAAACAAATATCTACTTTTCCAGTAATAGAGTCACCACCTTTATGATAGTTTTCTGTAATTTGATAAGCATATCTTGGTATCCATACAAACATACTGCCTACAGTGGTTACTTTTTTTCCTTTCATTTCTTGTAAAGTTGCTGTTTTAGCATCTTGTATGCCTTCTATTATTAGTCCATCTGTTAGCATCATATTTGCCCATTGTTTGTCATCATAGTTATACCATTCATCATCACTACTATCTGTTACTACCCATGAATCATTTTGCCATTTTACTGGTATCATTCCAGCTTTTAGTTTAGGACTATTGGCACTTGGTCTAAGGCTATAATTTGTAGAATTAATCCCTTGTTCTCCTACACTATCAATTAGATCATTGGTCTTTTTCTCTTCTTTTTCCGCATGATTTTTTTGTACATTTTGTGCCTCTTGAGAAGATTTTAAAAGACCTTGTCTGCTAAGTGCTGTACCAATAGAAGCTCCTACAATCAATAAAATAATAAGGATGGCAATAACTAAAACTATTAAAGTAACACCCTCTTGTTTTTTTACATTCATCTTATGTTTTCCTCCTCGATTTGCTTGTATTTTACCCATTTTTGTGGCATAATAGTACATACAAAATGTTTTTTGAAAGGATACTATTTACCTATGGACTCATATCGTAAATTAGAATATAACCAAATTATACAAATAATCCAAGGATATTGCAAGACCTATCTTGGAAAAAAACTAAGCTTTCAAATGGAGCCTTTCTTTTCTTTTGAAAAGGTTCGTATTTCACTTTCTAAAACTATGGAGGCGATAAAACTTCTTTATCAAAAAGGATGTCCTCCTTTTGCTGAATTGAATGAAATGGAAATTCCTTCGAAAGCTTTAGAAAGTAATCAAATTCTATCTGCCAAATATCTTTTAGATTTGGCTCATTTATTAAAGGTTGCTAGAGAATTGAAAGAATATTTCAAGGAAGAGGCTTTAGCTATTTCTGAACAAGAAGAACACACTAGCTTATTACAAGATTACTTTTCTACCCTTTATGCTAATCCCTCAATCGAAAAAGAAATTTTTGATAAAATTCTAGATGAAAATACCATTAGTGACAATGCTTCTCCTAAGCTTTCTAGTTTGAGAAGAAATCGCAAGAATTTAGAACAGGGAATTAAAGACAAACTCTCTTCTTTAATACATTCTGCTAATTATTCTAAATATTTAATGGAACCAGTTATTACGATTCGTAATAACCGTTATGTTATTCCTGTGAAACAAGAATATCGTTCAAACATTCAAGGATTTATTCATGATATTTCTTCAAGTGGTTCTACTGTCTATTTAGAACCTACTAGCGTATTCGAAGCTAATAACCAAATTGCAAGCATTCGTATGGAAGAAGACATTGAAATCGAAAAAATTTTAGAGCAATTGACTGGTCTTCTTTTTGAAATATTAAATGAATTGAATCAAAATCTATCTGTTATTGGTACCTTAGACTTACTATTTGCTAAGGCTAGATATGCCCAAAGTTATAATGGTGTTATGCCAATACTAAATCAAGAAAAGAAAATCAAGCTAATAAAAGCTAAGCACCCATTAATTGCATCAGACATAGTAGTTCCTATTGACCTTTCCTTAGGTGAAGATTATACTTCTTTAATTATCACTGGTCCTAACACAGGAGGAAAAACAGTTGCTTTAAAAACGCTTGGGTTACTTTTGTTAATGGCATATTCTGGTATTCCTATTCCTTGCCATGAAGAAAGCCAAATTTGTGTATTTGACCATATTTTTGTAGATATTGGAGATGAACAAAATATTCAAGAATCTTTGAGCACTTTTTCCTCTCATATGCTTCACATTGTGCAAATCACCAAAGAAGTTACTCACAATAGTTTGATTTTACTAGATGAACTTGGCTCTGGAACTGACCCTGTAGAAGGAGCTAGTTTAGCAATTAGCATTTTAGAGTATTTTGCAAAAATAGGTGCTTTAGTTTCTTGTACTACTCATTATCAAGAGCTAAAAGAATTTGCTTTAGTAACAAATGGATTTGAAAATGCAAGTTTTGAATTTGATGTAGAAAATTTAAAACCAACCTATCACCTATTAGTTGGTATTCCTGGTAAGAGTAATGCTTTTGAAATTAGTAAACGTTTAGGCTTATCCCCTGCTATTATTGAAAGGGCTAGTTCTTTTATTGAGCAAGACCATGCCTCTATTGAAGAAGTTTTAAAAAATATTTATGAAGATAAAATCACAATCGAAAAACAAAAAGAAGAGATACAAAAGAACTTAAATCAAGTAGAAACTTTGCGAAAATCTCTAGAGCAAGATAATTCCTATTTGATCCAAAAAAGGCAGAAGATGTTAGAAGATGCAAAATTTGAGGCCAGAGAGCTTCTACTTTCTGCTAAAGAGGAAGCAAACGAAATTCTACAAGAACTAACAAAAAAACAAGTAGATATTCGAAAAGCAAATCAACTCCGAAATGAATTAAATGACAAAATTAAAGACTTAGGAAATTCTGCTACTAGTGTTGTAAACTCACACCCCTTGAGCAAAAATGAAGTTGAGCACGGTCTTGAAGTATGGATTCCTTCTTTACAAAATTCTGGAACTATTTTAAGCAATCATGCAAATAAAAATGACACAGTCCAAGTACAAGTTGGCTTAGCTAAAATGAATTTGAAAATAAACGAGTTAAGTTTGATGAATCTTTCTAATCATTCTAGTATTTCTAATAAGAAATATGGCGACTCTTCTTTTGAGCATGGAAAAGTAACAACTAATCAAAATTCAAAAGCCAAATTCATCTCTCCAGAAATTAATGTAATTGGTCAAAACGTAGATGATGCCATTTATGTAATTGATAAATATTTAGATAATTGCGTGATAAGTGGTATATCCCCTATTCGTATCGTTCACGGGAAAGGCACTGGTAAACTTCGTGAAGGAGTACATCAGTATTTAAAAAAACATCCTCATGTAAAATCTTTTCGACTTGGTACTTTTGGTGAGGGCGAAATGGGAGTCACTGTAGTGGAGTTGAAATAGACTTTGTTTATTTCAATTCTTATTTGCTAATGCCCCATTCTATATGTTTTTTTCATTAGATATAACTAAAAGACATATGCTTCATATTGTAGCACATGTCTTTTTTTATATGTCTTCTCGTATTTTATTGTAAATTCATTCCATATTGTTGCATCAACCATGAATAGTAATCAAATACATCCATTGTTTCTGGTATTCCATAATCTACACCATAAGTCTCTACACTAAGACTTTTAATAACTGGTGGATCTTTTGGCTTGTCTGATTGAAGCGCATTTCCATCTTTATCTTTTGGAGCTTCTTCTCCTTCTTTTAATTCAGAACTTCTATAATGTACTTCTACCTTCTCAATCTTTTCTACTACATCCATTCCCTCTATTACTTTTCCAAAAGCTGCATAAACACCATCTAATGAGCTATTGTCATCTGTCATAATAAAGAATTGTGAACCACCTGAATTATACCCATACTCTGTTAGCGCACTACTTGTTTGACTATAGTCAGACCTTGCCATAGAGATAACACCTTTTGTATGTTTTAAATTATTTTTTGTATAACCATTTGCTATAAATTCACCCTTAATCGCATATTCTTTGTCTTTTTCTACATTATCCTGAATATTGCTTAAGCTAGGTGAACCTGAGCCCACTCCATTCTTATCTCCACCTTGTATCATGAAATCTGGAATCGTTCTATGAAAAGTTAATCCATTATAAAATCCACGGTTTGCTAAACGAATAAAGTTTGCAACTGTGTTTGGTGCTTTATCTGGATATAATTCAATTTTAACAGTTCCAAAATTCTCTACCTCCATTGTTGCCACTGGATTAGGATAATTAGTAGTTGCCTTTTTATAAAATCCATATCCTATAAATCCAATTCCTACTAATGCTAATATAATAAATATTACTAACACGATTCTTAAAAATATTTTCATAAGTTCCTCCTAAAACTCTTATTACTCTTTCAACCTGTAATATATGATTTTTTCATTCCGCTTCGGACACTCCACTATTTTTTGTTTTATTTGCAATAAAACAAAAAAACACCTTGCTCCTCTTCAAAATGATATCTCACAAATTGAAACTTATAATTGAAATAATAATTCCTTTCAGATTATACAATTACATCATCAAATTGTCAAATACAAATTGTTCTTGCATACGTTTTAATGATTGCCTAATGGTTCTTGCTCTAATCTCTCCAATTCCATCAACATCATCTAACTGTTGTAGATCTGCAGCTAGTATGTGCTGGAAAGATTTAAAGCTCTTAATTAAGTTTTCTACAATGTTGCTTGGCATTCTTGGAATTTTGTTAAGCACACGATATCCTCTTGTATAAACACCAACTTCATCATAATTATCAAACGCACCATATCCAAGACTTTTTGCGATTCTCTCTGCAATTAATAAATCATCCCTATCTAAATTTCTAATTTCTTCTAATATTTTTTCTGCAGTACGCTTTTTACCGGGTGCAATATAATCTTTAATAATATATAACTCTTCTTTTTCTAAATCACCTATTAATTCTTCTAATTGCATTTCAAGAAGTCTACCCTCTACTCCTAATTCATAAATGGCTCTTTGTACTTCTTCTACTACCTTCATTACCATTTCTGCACGTTGAATACTATTAATCACATTTTCTAAAGTAACAATATCATTAAATTCATATTCATTTAAAAGCCCTAACTTATCATCAAATACTTTCTTGTATTTTTCCACTGTTTGTAATGCTTGGTTTGCCTTTGAAATTACTTTAGATGTATCTTCTAACACATAGCGTTGGTTTCCTTTAAAAATGGTAATAATGCTTCTCCTTTGTGAAATACTAATCACTAAGCTATTGGTCTGTTTGGCCATACGCTCTGCTGTACGATGCCTTGTACCTGTTTCAGTAGTTGTTACATTAGAAGAAGGAATTAGTTGTGCATTGGCATACAAAATCTTTTTAAAGTCATTACTCAAAACAATAGCACCATCCATTTTCGCAAGTTCATATAGTCTAGAAGAAGTATAATCAATATCTAATTTGAATCCCCCATCCACAAGTTCTAAAACATCCTTTGTTTCTCCTGTCACAATTAAAGCACCTGTTTTCGCTTTCAAGATGTTTTCTAGCCCATCACGAATTGGTGTACCTGGTGCAATCGTCTTCAATACTTCTGTAATCAATTCCTCTTTTTTGACAGCCACTTTGCTCCCTCCTTATTTTAATCCTACTGCTCTCATAGCATCATTTACATCCTTGACCCCTATTATATCTAAATCATACTTTTCTTTCAATAGTTTTTTATTACTTTCTGGAATAATACACTTCTTAAATCCTAACTTTTCCGCTTCTTTTAGCCTCTTATCAATCAAATTCACTGCTCTTACCTCTCCTGTAAGCCCTACTTCTCCAATAATAGCAGTTGTTTTATCAATACTCACATTTTTATAACTAGAGGCGCAAACAATTATCATTCCTAAGTCTACTGCTGGCTCACTAATTTTAATACCACTTACTACATTTAAGTAAATATCTTGTGAACTTAAAGGAATTCCTGCTCTTTTTTCTAATACTGCCACTAAAATTGTTAGTCTGTTATAATCAATTCCATTTGCCGTTCTTCTTGGGAAACCGAAAATCGTTGGTGTTGTTAATGCTTGCAATTCAATCAGTAATGGTCTTGTCCCCTCCATACTTGCTACAATCACTGAACCTGGCGGATTATCTTCTCTTTCAGAAATCAACACAGATGACGGATTTGTAATCTCCACCATCCCCTCACTTTGCATTTCAAACATACCTACTTCATTGGTAGAACCAAAACGGTTTTTCACACTACGCAAAATACGATAAGAAAAATATCTTTCTCCTTCTAGATATAGCACAGTATCTACCATATGTTCTAATACCCTTGGTCCTGCAATATTTCCCTCTTTCGTTACATGTCCAATAATAATGGTGGTAATATCGCTTCCTTTGCAAACTCTCATTACACGTGATGTAATTTCACGCACTTGGCTAACAGTACCTGCTGCAGCTGAAATCTCATCAGAATACATTGTTTGAATAGAATCAATAATCACTAACTTTGGTTTCATTTCTAAAATATTATTCTCTATTAATTCTATGTCTGTTTCACCTAAAAATAAGATATCATCATTGTGTATACCTAACCTATCTGCTCTTAGTTTAATTTGCTCTGCTGACTCTTCTCCTGAAACATATAGTACTTTTCCTTCTCCTTGTACTTTATCACAAAGTTGCAAAATCAGAGTAGATTTACCAATTCCTGGCTCTCCACCTACTAATACTAGAGAGCCTTTTACTAGCCCACCTCCTAACACTCTATCTAATTCTCCAATTCCTGTATGTGTACGAACAGCATCTTTTCCCACTACTTCATTCAAAGCCTTTGGAGTAACTGACCTACTTTTTTTATCCATACCACTACCGTGTATCTTTGGCTAACTTTTCTTCGTAAAAACTATTCCATTCATTACACCCAGGACACTTTCCTAACCATTTAGTAGATTCGTAGCCACAACTACTACATACAAATACTGTCTTTGTTTTTGCCATTTGCTCGCTCCTTTTCATGTCAGTTTTGGGGACGTTCTTTAAAACTGACAAAAGTGTCAGTTAAACCTACGTCCCTAAAAGTGACAAAAGTGTCAGTTTTAGGGACACACTTTCATTTTTCTGTATCTTTCTTACTACTTTTAACTGCTCTATATATTAGTCTTTCACTAACACCTAAAATTCTAGCTAACTGCTTTCTCTCTATTCCTTCTATCTTAGCAGCTTGTGCAATTTTTTTATTTCTGCTTTTTACATTTAAATTCTGAACTAAAACTAAATTTTCTACTTTTAAAGCTTCTTTTACCATTTGAATTGCTATTTCATCATTTAATTTGGTATTTTCTAGTTCAAACTCATCTACTATAAACTTTTTCATTTTTCTATATTCTTCATGAAAGTCTTTGAAATCTTCTGAGTCCATTTCTGCCATTTTTAATACTTTACTTGAATCTACAAATTCGCTAATTCTATAATATCCTTGATAACTACTCCAGTTATATTCAGAATACCCACATATTCCTGCTTTTTCCGGATTAAAATGAATATATCTAACTAAATTTAGAAAATATGGTAATGTTTCTATCTGCTTGCTCTTAAATCGATTGTAAAATACATGACCTATTCGCTCATATTTTTTATTAAAATATAAGGCATAACTAGTCGCTAAAGATTGCACTATCTTCGAAAGATTATCTCCTTTATCCATGATTAATAAATGAACATGGTTATCCATTAAAACATATGCATATAAATCATATTGGTATTTTTCTTTACTTTCTTTTAATGATTTTAAAAATTTACTTCTATCAGCATTATCATAAAAAATTTCTTGTTGATTAATACTACGTAGGATTACATGATAAACATTAGAATAAGATTTTTGATATTCTCTTGCGTATCGGGGCATAAATGCGCCTTCTTTCTTATTTATATTTGCCCCTATATTTTGCTACTATATCATATATTCTTTCATAATGCTATAATTTAGTCAAAATATTTTTAGTAAGTTAAAAGCACTTATAGTTATAAGTGCCTTCCTATAATTTATTTTTATTTAACGAAATATATTTCGCTTCTATTTATGAAGTTGACATACTACTCTCTAAAACAGTAGTATATGTCTTTTGCCCTTTGAGCTATCCATATATATCAATTATATCGTCATTTAGAATTTTGCTTTCATTTCATTGCTATATGTATAGTCTACCCATATAGTGTCTTCCCCAAATCTGTACTCACTTTCTAGTAACTTGCCCTTATATTCTATTTTGCTAATGCTCCACCTAATTCTGTTAATTTTTCTTTGTATTCTTCTATTGTTACATTGTTTTCTTCCATTAATTGTTTACCTTCATCTATTAATTGTTGTACAGTTTTTCCTGCAATATCTTTATATAGCATACTTTCATCTTTATTCTGAAGGTATTCGTCTGTAAATCCTGCTTTTGCAGTATGATAGATACAAGCATAGGTAAAATAATATGTTTCATCACTTTCACCGAATTTTTTCTCTACTTCATCTAATATCTTCTCATAGTTTTCTTGACTAACTACTTCTTTCTTTAAGCTTGACTTTCCTGAAGATAATAATAAAAATCCCCCTACTATTACTGCAATTGCAACTACAACTGCTACTACAATCATTACTACTTTTTTGTTCATTCTTTTTTCCTCCCCTTACTTTTTCCTTAGTGTATTACAAAATACGACAAAAATCAAGTCTTTATTCTATAATTCACAACCAATTTGTAATTATTATCTTTTTAAGCGTGTCCCCTAAACTGACACTTTTGTCACTTTTAGGGACGTAGGTTTAACTGACACTTTTGTCAGTTTTAAGGAACGTCCCCAAAACTGACACTAAACTGATAAGACAAACATTGCATGGGCCCATCCTAGTCCATTTGCCCAGTTTGGCCTCATGGTATCATTGCTAACTTGCTCTGCTAAAAAGCCATGTTGGTTAGCAGTATTGACGATGAATTCTAAGCACTCTTTTGCTTTTGTTTTTTCTCCTGCTTTTTGATAATACATTCCCATCCATGCTGTTGAAATTGGCCATGGGCTATTTCCTCCTCGATAGTGGTCTTGTTCAAATCTTAAATATCCTCCTGTGTAAGTTCTTAATGTCATATTGATTCTTTCTATCGTATTTAATACTTTTTTCTCTTTTGGAGAAAATATTTCAAAAGGCACTACAATTCCTAATTCACTAATGTCTGTGCGGTTATCATTTTGGTTTCTTAAAAAGGTTTTCGTTTGTTCATCATAAAGATTGGTTAAAATAAAGTTCTTAATCTCTTCTTGATATTTTATTATTCTTGCTTCTAACTTGTTCATTGCTTCTACTTTTAGTCTATTGTTTGTTTCAAATACTGGTCTTAATACCTCATTCATTTCTCTCATAGATTGGAATGCTGCATAAATAGCTGCTAAAGAATACAGATGGACACCTTCATGCATTTCCCATAAATCATAACTGACTGGTAATTTGTTTCTTTCTTCTGTATGATAAGTTGCCTCTATTTCATTTTTCACAATGTCTGATTCGTCATGTGTTCCTAAAACATTATCCATATATGTACATAAAAATTTAGCTGCATTCTCACACATTTTATAGGTATCTTTCAAAAATTTAGCATCTTTTACTACTTTATAATGCTCATAAATTCCAAAGATAACACTTGCAGTTTCATCGATTTGATATCCCCAACAAGGTGCTAATCTTCCATCTGTATAAAATCTTTGCTCCCACATTCCATTTTTGTTTTGGGTATCTTTGCAAAATGTTTTATAAAATTTCTCTGTTTCTTTTGTCATTTTTACTTTATCTAATGCTCTTGTTACAAACACTGCATCTCTTGGCCAACAATAGCTGTATCTACCACATTGTGTCATATTTTCATCAATTTCTACTGTGGCGGAAATTCCCCCTGTTGTATCATTTGTAAGAAGTGGAAATAGCAAAATACTTCTTTGATAAACTTGATTAAACTTTTTATTAAATTTACTCGTTTCTGGCCTTAATTCAATTCCTAGATGTTCTTTGACATATTTCTTCCAATATTTTTCTACTGCTTGTTCTTCCTTTACCACATCTAGTTTGCGAATTTCTGTTAATTCCTTTTTTATAGTTTCCTCAGTTTGCTTTTCGCCATTTATTTTGAAGTATAAATAAAGGACTAATTCCTTTTTCTCTCCTGGTTTTAAAACTCCCATATCATAACTGATGCTAGAATCACAAGACATACCAATATAGTCTTTATCTTGAATTACTCCACTTCCTATATTTTCCTTTGTGTCATTTAATTGATAACTCATAAATGGCATTTTAGAAAATGTGTACAAGCAATAATCATGGCAATATTGAATTAATGCATTTTCTCTTATTTCAGAGCCAACCATATTATTGACATCTGATAATAATTTTGCATGCACTAAGAAATTGACATTTAAGTCAATACTATTCTTATTTTCAAATTCATACTTTTTTACTAGTACACTATTTTTTAGTAAAGCAAAATCCGTTTGCTTGATACTTAAGTTAAAATATGTGTTTGTAACTTCTGTATGTAAAATATTGGTATTTTCCGTATAATACTGATGATATTGATTATTAATATCATCATGCAAATATATCATTCCTGAGTCATTGATTTTGACTCCTGTTACAAACTCATCTATCCAATTTCTAAAGTCAGGTGCTGGATACATTACTCTTAATAACTCGCCTTTTTCTGTAAAACTTGCTGTAATGTTTCCCCCACCAATTATGGCATCATTATTATACTTATTTTTCATTTGTTTCTTTCCTTTTCTTTTTTATTTTAATTTTGTCTACTTACTTGAAATTTGCACTTTTGGGCATTTTATGCTATAATAGATATATTATCTTATATTGGAGGTTTTTATATGTACTTCGATGCGTCAACACTTCATAAAAATGCGAAAGGTTTCTTTTGCGTTGCAGTAGGACTTGGAGTCGCTAGCGCCTTGTTTGCATCAAGTTTTCTGTCATCTCTTGCACTTACTGCCATTGCTTTGGGACTGCTTTCCGACTCCATCGCAAACCACGGTTAACCTCCGCACTGCCCACTAGTTCACGGGCAACCACATTTGCTTTTTTAGTAAATGTGGTTTTTAATTTTTCTCCACTATTCTCACAATTTGTTCTTCAATTTCTTTTAGTCTTAACTTTAATCGACTAATACTGTCATCATCTGCTTGTTCTCCTAGGTATTCTTCCTTAACAATGACTTCCATATCCTCTAGTTCTTCTTTTAATGTCTTAATCTTATCTAATACATCACTCTTCTCAATGGTTACCTTTGTTACTGGTTCTACTGCTTGTTCCATAGTTAATTCATCATCTAAGGTATAGCATTGTCCATACTCTGGAATAGTAACTGGAATCTCTACTGTTTCTAGTATTTTATCTTTTAAAATTTCTTGTCCTTCTGGCTCTCCATGTACTAGGAAGATATGTTTTGGTTTTGTGATGAAAGAATAAATGAAGTTCAATAACCATTCTTGGTCTGCGTGTCCTGAATATCCTTCAATATATTCTATTCTTGCATTAACTGCTATTTCTTCTCCAAAGATTTTGACTTTCTTTTCACCTTCTACAATTCTTCTTCCTAATGTTCCTTGTGCTTGGTATCCTACAAATAGAATAGTGCTTTTTGGGTCCCATAAATGATGTTTTAAGTGATGTTTAATTCTTCCTACTTCACACATACCGCTGGCTGAAATAATAATTGCGGATTCTTCTTTTTCATTTAGTACTTTTGATTCATCAGCTGTTCTTGTAAATTGTAAGCCATTAAATTCTAGTGGGTTATCTCCTGATTGGATAATCGCTTGCGTTTCTTCATCAAAAAGGTCACTATTTTCTCTAAATATTTCTGTAGCAGAAATAGCAAGTGGACTATCTACATAAACTGGTGCCTTCATTAAGATATCATATTTTTCTTTGAATTCTTCACTACTTGGACCATCTTTAATATTATTTAATTCATATAATATTTCTTGTGTTCTACCTACTGCAAAGGATGGAATAACTACTGTACCACCTTGTTTTAATGTTTCTGATACAATGTCTAAGAAAAGATTTGCTTTATCATCATTTCTCATATGTAATCTTCCACCATAGGTAGATTCCATAACTACATAGTCTGCTCTTTCTATCATAGTAGGAGAAGATAGCAGTGGAATATCATTATTTCCTAAATCTCCTGTGAAAACTGCTTTTGTTTCTTTTCCATCTTCATTTACCCAAATTTCAATAATAGCAGACCCTAACATATGTCCTGCATCATTAAAACGTACATGGATATTTTCATCAACTTCTATAATTTCATCATAAGATACTGGCTGAAATATCTCCATACAGTCTATAGCGTCTTGTGCTGTGTATAAAGGAGGAAGTGGCTTTTTGCCTTCTCTTACTCTTTTCCTATTTCTCCATTCAATTTCTTGTTCTTGAATATGTCCGGCTATCTGGTAGCATAATAGAACACAAATCTCTTGTCGCCTTTGTGGTAATAACTGGGCCTCGATACCCTTCTGTATATAGTTTTGGAATTCTTCCTGAATGATCAATATGTGCATGGGTTAATAGTACAAAGTCAATGTCATGTACATTATAGGCAAATGGTTCACTGTTTTCCATTTCGTCCCTGCTACTACCTTGATACATACCACAGTCTACTAAAAATTTCTTTCCTGCTCCTTCTACTAAAAAGTTAGAGCCTGTTACCATTTTTGTGGCACCTAAGAATGTTATTTTCATACTCTTCATCCTTTCTTTATTGTTTCATATTCTACATAATTTGTATTTTAAAGTATTTTATGCTATAATAAATATATCATCTCATATTGGAGGTTTTTATGACATCTTTCAATGCTATAGGAATCTTTGCACTCATTGGCATCCTTGCCTTTCTTGTTGGAACTCTGACAAACTCATATTCCTTCAAGATATTCAGCCTAGGTTGCTTAATAATTGCATTTATTCTGTTTCTTATTACTATCTCATCCAAGAAGAAATAACCTCCGCATCTGCCCACTAGTTCATGGGCAACCACATTTGTTGTAAAACAGATGTGGTTTTTATTTTTTATACAAACAACTTTACTTTCTTCTTTAACCTTACTGTCCTATTACTTTGCAATTCAATTGTTTTCTCTAATACTTTCTCATCATAATATTCAATATACAGCTTTCCTTCTTTTACTTTTGTCTCAATTACCATATGGTCTAAATCTATCATTCTGCTATCAAAAATGCTATTCAAAATTTGTTCATTCACTTCTTCATCTTCTGTTACTTGTTCAATTACATTTAGCTTTTTTGCCTTCTCTAATAAACTTTTTCTCGTTTCTTCAAAAAGTGGCTTTAACTGCATAACCTCTTTTAACTTTGTTTCTTCTTTATCTAATATTAAAAATCCATAATAGCGTAACTCATAAATATAATCTATCATTTCTTGCTTTGTCTGTGCTCTTGCTATTTTGATTTGGAAACATTCTAAAAATAGGCTACATAGTTCTATTATTTTAAGCTTTCTATCTATTTTTTGTTCTAAATCTAAAGAAGATAAAAACTTTACTTTCTTTTCCACTACTTCTTTTCTAGTAACATATCCTTTTGGTTCAATTAAGCTATTACATTCTTTGATTTGTTCTAAAAGTTCATCTCTTTCTGTATTTAATCTATCTACTAAATGGCTAATACTAAAGATTTTTTCTTTATTTGGTAACTTACTATTTCGTTTTTCGTATTCTTTGCGTAATAGTTCTTTATTATTTAATATTTTATCAACTTCTTCAATTTGCTTTGTATATTTCTTTTTTGCTTTTGTTTGTTGCTCTAAAAATTTTGCTTTATTTTCTAAGCCTTTTAATTCGTTTTTTAGCTCTTGTATTTTTCTTTGCCAAAACTCATATTGTTCTTTATCTTTTGAAACTATAATATCAATCACTAGTTTAAAAAATAGAAAAACAAATTCATCTGCTCTTTTTTCTCCAAAGTTTTCTTTTATAGATGCTTTTAATAAATCTATATAATCTGCTAAATAAGTATCATTTTGAAACCAATTTTGCATAAATTCATATCCCATAAGATAGAGTAAATTTTGAAAGAGGATATTCGTTTCTAAGTCTGGAATTTCTTTTAGTACAACATCCCATGACCAACCATTAAAATCTCTAATTACCTCTAATTGATTCATACGATTTCCTAAATTTAATACTTTTGAAACGGCTATTTGCAAAGCTTGTTTTTCTTGTGGTACGCAGATTAATTTTTCAGACAGCTTTAAAATACAGTCCATAACTAGCAATTCATTTGCAAACGCAACTATCTTTTTTTCTTCTTCTTGTATAATATATTTTACATCTTTTTCTCTTAGTACATTACTTGCCTCTGAATTAAATTCAGCAACTATAATTTCTTCACAATTTTCTTGTATCATTTGGAATAAATTTTCAACAAATTCATTTTTGGTAACTACTTCTACTTTTGTCTTTTTATAGTCATTATAGCCATTTTCTATTCTATAAAGCATGCTTAAAAGAAGATTTTTTGTATCTAATGAGAACTGCTTTTTCTCTAAAATCTTCTCTAAGCGGTTAGTATAATCTTTTAAATTAAACCTTTCTAAAATTTGTTTTTTCTTTTCCATATGTACCTTTTCATTTGTTAAATTCTTCGTTAATAGTCTATCATTTTAATCCTGAACACCTTCGCTATTTTCAGCAGGTGCATTTTGAGCCATTTTCAATTCTTGCCATCTTTCTTTTGACATTAACACTTCACGTGGTTTGCTTCCTTGGTAACCTGAAATTACACCTCTTTCTTCCATTTGGTCAATAATTCTTCCTGCTCTTGCATATCCTACTTTAAATCTTCTTTGAATAAAGGAGGTTGATGCTTGTTTTGTTTCTACTACAGTGTCAATAGCTTCCATTAAAAATGGATCTGTTCCATCATCGTCTGCTTGTTCTGATTCTAAATCCTTTTCTTTATCTGTTTTATTAGAATTTTCAATTTGTTCTATAATATCTTCGTTATAAGTTACCTCACCCTCTGCTTTAATAAAGTCCACTATTTTTTCTACTTCACTATCTGATACAAATGCACCTTGTACTCTAGTAGGCTTTGATGCGCCTGCAGGATAGAATAGCATATCTCCTTTTCCCAATAATTTTTCTGCACCTGCCATATCCAAAATAGTTCTAGAGTCTACTTGTGAAGATACAGAAAAGGCTATTCTAGATGGAATATTTGCTTTAATAATACCTGTAATAACATCAACAGATGGTCTTTGTGTAGCAATTACTAGGTGCATTCCTGCTGCTCTTGCTTTTTGTGCTAAACGGCAGATAGAATCTTCTACATCTTTTGGTGACACCATCATCAAATCTGCTAACTCGTCTATAATGATAACAATTTGAGGGAGAGCCATATTGCCTTCTTCTTTTTGCATTGCCTCATTATATCCTTTTAAGTCTCTTACTCCTTTGGTCGCAAATCTTTGGTAACGATCTTCCATCTCTTGTACTGCCCAGGCTAAAGCTCCTGCTGCTTTTTTAGGGTCTGTTACTACTGGAATTAGCAAATGTGGTATTCCATTATATACTGAAAGTTCTACAATTTTTGGGTCAACCATTAATAATTTTGCTTCACTTGGTTTTGCTTTATACAAAATGCTTGAAATTAAAGTATTAATACAAACACTCTTACCAGAACCTGTTGCACCAGCAATTAAAACGTGAGGCATTTTAGCAATATCTGTAACTACAGCTTGTCCTGCTACATCTTTTCCAAGTCCAAATGCTAATTTCGATTTATGATCAACAAATTTGTCGTCTTCAATAATTTCTCTAAAATGAACCATTTCATTTTCTTTATTTGGTATTTCAATTCCTACTGCTTGTTTCCCTGGAATTGGTGCTTCTATACGAATACTTTCTGCTGCTAAATTTAAAGCAATATCATCTGCTAAGTTAGCAATTTTGCTAACACGTACTCCTTCTGCTGGCTTTAACTCATATCTTGTAATGGCAGGTCCTACTGAAACATCTTCTACTTTCGCAGAAACTCCAAAACTATATAACGTTTTTTGTAATTGTGTTGCTGTATCTGCTACTGATTTTTTGCTCCCTCTATTTGTTTTCTTCTCTGGCTCACTTAATAACTGAACTGGTGGAAATTCATAATTTTCATCTTCTACTGTAACAGTATGTTCTAACTGTAAAATTTCTTTTGTTTTATCTTCTTTTTGTTCTTCTACTTGTTTAAATAAATTAGCTTCTAAAACATCTGGCGAACTTGGCTCTGGCTTTGGTTCTTCTATCACTGCCTCTTGTCCACCTTTTAATTTCTTCTTTCCAAAGAATGGAATATCTAATTCATCATTCGTGTGGTCATACTTTTGCCCTAGCTTATCTTCCTCATCATTTAGATTAATTGTTAATTGGTCTTCAAACTGAGCTGCTAATTTTTCAGCTTCTGCCTTTTCACGTAGACGTTTTTCCTTTTTCGTTTCTTTTGGTGGCTCATCATCATCTAAGTCTATTTGTGGAAGTTTTCTTGATTTAGCTACTTTTTCTCTTCTAGCTAATCTTTCTTCTTCATAGGCTTCTCTTTCTGCCTTTCTTTCATCTGCACCATCTAAGAAGTTTGCAATTATCTCTGCTGGTTTAATATTAAAAATGAAGACCAATAAAAGAATAGAAATTCCTATTGTTAAAATTGCTGCTCCCACAGTTCCTAGCATTTTGATTAATGGAACTGCAACTGCCCCTCCAATGACACCACCACCTACATCTCTTTCGCCATTATAGTAACAGTCTTGCATAATATCTGAAAAATCTCTATTAACATTAATATTACCTTGAAAAATGCTAAGCATAGCTGCAATACAAACTAGAAAAATACCATATTGTGTTAATTTATGTGTCATATAGTATCTGTCATTACGTGTCATACTAATAGCAATTAATAACATACCAATGGGAATAACATATTTGATAAATCCCATTATACCACCTAGCATTGGGCTTAGCTTTGCCCCTACACTTCCTGATTTAGTATAAATCAAAATCATTAATAATATACTAAGTAATACCAAAACTACTACCGCAATATTGATATCTACTTTACTGCTTTTCTTCTTTTTCTTTCCACGCTTTGTTGCCATTTTTTGTATGCCTCCTGTTATTTTCTTATCTTATTTCTTATACTACATAATCTTTACAAAATTAATGGAAGTCAGAAATTGGAAATCAATGTACAATTGATTTTTAATATGCAATCTATCAAAAGTAAATTGCATAAATCAGCCGTACGGTCGCTATGCTCCCTACGGCTGACTTAACTTCCGATTTCTGACCTCCAAAAAATCTATTTAAGTTCATTTCTATTATCTTGAATGACTTTTAATGCATTTTGTAATGCTTCTTCTACATTAGATAGAAGATTATCGGCATAATCTTTTGTTCCTTTTGAAATTTCTCGTGACATTTCATTTGCCGTTTCAATAATTTCAACTTTCTTTTCATAAGCTTTTCTAGTTATTTCATGTTCATCTATCATAGAGATAATTCTATTTTCAGCCTCTTTAATAATCTCATCAGCTTCGTTTTGTGCCTCAACTAATATACGTTGCCTTTCTTCTTTTACCCATTTTGCTTGTTTTAATTCTTCTGGCAATTTCAATCTTATTTCTTTTATAATATCTAATACTTCTTCTTTATCAACAACACACTTACCAGAAAAAGGCACATTCCTACTTTTTTCTAGCATATCTTCTAAAGTTTCTAACAAAGTAAATATTTCCATTGTATTACCCCTTTCGATTTTTAAGACGCTTTACGAATTTACTCTTAATCAAATCGTATATTTATTTTTATTTAGAAGATATGGTTAAAAAGATTAAACTCACCCTTCCATATTTTCTAATGTCATCTATTTTTATATTAAGTTTCTCTAATTCGAGTAATTCTCGCTTCTCATCATCGGTTTCTATAATTAAGGTTCCTTTTTCTTTTAGTAAGTCTAATGATAATATTTTTTTTGTAGCATCTACTGCAAAGTTCGTTTGATAAGGTGGATCTAAATAGATAATGTCAAATTGGATATTTTCTTGCTTGAAGTTTTCTAATGTTTTGCGATAATCCTTTGCAATTACGATAGCCTTGTCTTTTAGCCTCGTCTTATCTAAATTAGCATATATCATTTTAGTTGCTGTGTGATTATTCTCACATAAATATGCTTGTCTCGCACCTCTACTTAAAAATTCAATAGCAATCGCTCCACTTCCCGAAAACAAGTCCAGAACAATAGTATCTTCTATTTTGTTCTGTATAATGTTAAACAAAGCTTCTTTCACTCTATCTAAAGTTGGTCTTGTAGACAAACTTTCAATTGAATTTAATTTTGTACCTCTTGCTATCCCACTAATTACTCTCATAATACCTCTAGTATGATATATACCTATTTTATAGATTTCTAACAATATGTCAATAGTTTTAATAGAAATGTAATATTTTTTTAAAGTTACTGTAACATTGTTAATTCTTTGTAATATTGCAAAAATATTATATATCAAGGTTTATGATACGTCAAGTATAAAAACTGCTATTAAAAATATAGCAGTTTTTCCTTTAATCTTTATTGGATTCTTTTAATAATTCTAATTGTGAAATTAAAAGTGATTCCATTTTAGCTCTGTATACATCTAGTTGTTTTTCTAAATCTTCTAAAGTCTTTTTCTTTATCATAATATCTTGGTCTAGTGTTCTTGCTGTTTGCCTTGCATCTCCTTGTGCCTCTAATAATATTTTGTCAGCTTCTTTTTGAGCTGCTTTTTTAATATCATCTGCTGCAAGTTGAGCCATAACTAAAGTATTTTGTAGGGTACTTTCAATTCCTTTGTATTTTTCCACATTCTCTTGTAATTCTTCCATTTTGTTTTTACTTTCAGCAACTTCTTTATATAATTTTTCGTAATCTTCTGTTAATTCATCTAAGAAATCATCTACTTCTTCGACACTATATCCATTCATCATTTGTTTTGAAAATTTCTTATTTTCAATGTCCAATGGTGTAAGCATATTACCCTCCTCCTAAAATTTGTATAAAAAAGTCACAAGGAACTTCTTATTGATTATTGTTATTTCTTAGCCAAGAAACAGATAGTTTATTTTTAATCTCATCTCTTGCTGTGTCATTTTCTATATCATAATTAAATGGTGCAATTAACACAATTGAATTAGATATTTTTTGCATATGTCCATCTAATGCATGTACAGCACCAGATACAACATCTATAATTCTTCTTGCAACATCTTTATTTACGTATTCTAAATTCACTATAACTGATTTTTTTTGCTTTAATAAATCACAAATGCTAGCTGCTTGCTCAAAGTTAGTTGGTTGAGAAATTACCATTTTTACTTGTTGAACTTGAGGCATGCTAACAACTTTGCTGTTTCTTCTTCCCCATAGTTTTCTTTCTTCTTGTTGTTCTTCTTCCTCTTCTTCATCTAATATTTCTTCATCATCATAGTTCTCTAATTCTTCATCATCACGTTCTTCTGCTGGGTCCATTCCAAATAGTCCCCATACTTTTTCCATAATAGCTCCTGCCATCTTATAACCCTCCTAAAATTTCTGTCTTTTGTTTTATCGTTTATAGTATCTAACTTTTTTGCTTTCTTGTCAATACTTTTTCCTTTTTTTAATATGATTTTAATATATTTGTAACATATTTGTAACATTTTTATTCTGGTTTCTTTAAAATTTCGTCATATAATGTCAAAGTTTTTCTTCCCTTAATCTCTTCTGTAGAATATCCCAATTTCTGCAATTCTACATTTGTATAATTCTCTACAATTGAATACCTTTCGTTTTGTTTCATTACTTTAACCCAAATTTTGTCTTGATAGCCTGCTCTAGTTCTAATAACATAGCATACTTCTTTTTCTCCTTTTTGTTCTCTTCCGAATAGCTCCATTAGGTACTTTTTTCCCACTATAACTCCACCATATAATATCAAAAGAAATCTTACGATAGCTTACTAGCTCTTGTACTTGTTCTGAAAGTTTTAATACTAAAATAGTATCATCTTCTTCATGAGAAATATATTCTATACTACTAGAAACCTCTGAGTTATTAGGAAGTCTTAATTTCACTGTAGTTCCAAGTTTTGCTTCTTTTGCTTGTTTAGAGTTCAAAATGCAAGCTATATAACATCCAAAATTATTAATAATTTTTCCACTTTCAAGGCTATCTGCTACTACTTGCCCTGTCTTAATATCTAACTTCTTTAAGGTTTCTTTACTCAAATTACTAAAATTACTTGGTGAAAGTATTTCTTCATAACCATCTACTTTATAAGAAACCACCCCACTAACAGGCGCCTTTAAGTCTTCCACACCTGAATTTAATTGTTTTTCATATTTGCTTCTTTCATCAATTAGTTTCTTTAAGTAAGAACCAGAAGGGCTATATTCTCCTACAATTTTTGCTTTTTTTGTAATACCATTACTAATTTCTTTTTTAGTTTCACGAATCGTTTGCATATTATTGATATCAACTAATGAAGCCACTTTTTCTTCTATTTGCTTTTCAATAGCTTTAATATCACTAGGCAATATCTCTTTTTGCCCTGCCATCGCCTCATCTATTTTAACGTCTAGATCTGCAATCTTCTTTTTTAAACTTTCTTCTCCACTAGAATAATAGCGAAAAATTGGTTCATTCTTAGCCACTCTTTCTCCCTCTGTTTTTATTTGCATCATCCCATTTTTATAATTGTTGCCTTTTACTACAGTTTCCTCACGAATAATATATCCTATTGTTGCTTCTTCTTGATAGATTTTTCCTTGCTCCACACTAAAAACATTGGTAGGATTTTGCACAAGTGCTACTACTTTATAAATACAATATCCTGCTATAACAAGTGCTATAAAAGATATTATTGTAATAGCTTTTTTATTCAGTTTATATCTTTTTTTAGGCTCTTTTTTTGGCATTTGCTTAGCATTTTTTGTTTCATCTAGTGGTGTTTCTAATTTCTTTTTTACCGTCTCTTGCCTCTTTTTAGCCATTTTCTTTTTCTTCTCCATAGTCCTCCAATATCCTTTGTATGTTTTCTTCTACTGGATCTAAGCCATCTATCCATTGAATGTCCTTATTTTTTCTAAACCATGTTAATTGACGTTTAGCATACCTTCTTGTTTCTTGTTTTAACATTTCTATCATTTGCTCTTTTGTGATATTTCCTACCAAATAGCTTGCAACTTCTTTATATCCTAGACCTTGCATTGCAGTTGGAAAATGTTGATATTTTTTTAATAGTTCTTGTACTTCCTCAATTAGTCCCTGTTCTAGCATAATATCTACTCTTCGATTAATTCTATCATAGAGTTTCTCCCTATCCATTCCAATAGCATATACTAAATATTCATAAGGCGGTTCTTCTTCTCGCGACTCTATTTCTAATTGTGTTTTTGTCTTTCCTGTTTGATGATAAATTTCTAAAATACGCATAATACGTTTTTTATCATTATTGCTAATCTTCTCTACTGCTTGTGGATCAATTTCCTTTGCTTTTTGATAAGCCCCTTGTAGACCTTGTTCTTGTATTGATTTTTCCAATTCTCTTCGATATGCTAAATCTGTTTTGATTTCTGGATATTGAATATGATAAACCAAAGTATCTACATAAAGCCCTGTTCCTCCTACAACAATAGGAGTTTTTCCTTTTTGTATAATCTCCTCTATCACTCTTTCGGCATCTTTTTGAAATTCTGCCACACTATATCTTTCATCTGGTGAAACAAAATCAATTAGATGATGTGGTATTCCTTGCATTTCTTCCTCAGTTACTTTTGCAGTTCCAATTGTCATATCTTTGTATATTTGCATAGAATCACAAGATACAATTTCTCCATCCATTTTTTGAGCAAGTTTCACAGAAAGTCCAGTTTTTCCAGAAGCAGTAGGGCCACATATTACAATTACTTTTGGTTTTGCTTTCATCATTTTCTTCCTTTCATTAGCTATTTGATTGTGCATTTTGTAGCATATTTAAAATCCCATTTTGAATATCTTTAAAATAGAAAAATTCTATGATCAATAATATTATTAAGACAATAGCTAATACAATACAACGATTCCTAAAAGGTACTAACTTTAGCTTTCCAGCTTGAAGTAGCTTATAGGAATTTGCTAGAAAAGGTAACATGATAATGGCATTAACTGGCACAAATGTGAAAGTAACTAAATTTTGTCCTATCTTCCCACTTGTTCCTAAATCAATATCTTTTGTACTAATCCAATATACAAAACTAACTAGTGCATAAATAATAGCAACTCCTACTACAATAAAAATTCCTTTTGTTTTTTTATCTATTCCTTTTCCTAAAAAATGATAGGTTAGAAAAACAGCTACTAAATTTAGTGCTAAAATACATGCATATATAAATATTATCATCTTTCTTATCTCCTTGAAAATTTTCTTTCAATATCATTTTTGGTCATTTTAATTGCAGTTGGCCTTCCATGCGGACAAGTAAACGGATTTGGTAATACTAGTAATTGTTCCATTAATTTATCTACTTCTTCTTTGTTTAAACTCATATTAGCTTTTACTGCTGCCTTACATGCTACTGTTGCAATAAATTTTTCTTCTATTTCCTGTTTTGCAGTTCTTGCAACTGTATTGATTTCATCTAAAGTTTCTAAAAACAGTTCTTTTGTATCTAAATCTATACAAATATTAGGAACTCCACTTAATTTAATTGTGTTATCGCCAAACTCTTCTAATGTAAAACCTGCCTTTTGGAACATTTCTATATTTTCTCTTGCAATATCCATCTCTTTATGTGATAAATTAATAATATCTGGTAATAACATTAGTTGTGAATCTTTTTCTTCTTCACTATAGTAATTCTTTTTTACCTTTTCATATAAAATTCTTTCATGTGCTGCATGTTGATCTAAAATATATAATTCTTTATCTAGTTCTAAAATAATATAAGTAGAAAAAGCAATTCCAATAAATTTATAATCTGGTATTGTTTTCTTTGCATCCTCTTCTTGGAAAATAGAAATATTTTGAGCGGTTTCTAATTCCTCTACTTTCACTTGATATTTTTCTTGTTCTTCTTTTAATTGTTCTGCCTTTTTTTCGCTTTCTCTTTTTGCTTCTACAGGCATACTTCCAAAAGTGCGTACATACATCTCATCAAAATTTTCTGTTTGAGGATCTATTTGTAAATTGTCTAGTTTTTTTACACCTTCTATTAATTTTTCATTAATCTGTTTAGCATCTATCACCTTAGTTTCCATAGTATCTAATTGTTTAATGTCTTCTACTTGTGTAATAACTTCTGGCTTTTGAGAAACAGAAAACGGATCTACTAGTATTTCGTTTGGATTGCTCTTTTCTTCCTCCTTTGGTTGGTTAATTATTCCACTTTCTTCTTTATTATTTTGCATTTTTTTAAATAGTCCAGCAATTCCCTTATCTTTGCTTTCTTCAATGTTATTACTATATTTCATTTCTTCTACTGGCTTTGCATTTGCTACCATAGTTGTTTCTGCTGGTTCCTCATTTCGAGGTAGAAAATCTATTTTTTCTCTTTCTGTATCTTCTACTAAATCTCCTTTTAAGATAGTATCTTTAATAGCATGATATACTGCTTTAAAAATTTTACTTTCTTCTTCAAATCTCACTTCTAACTTAGCTGGGTGCACATTAACATCTACTTTTTGTGGATCCATATCAATATTTAATACTAAAAAACCATATTTGCCAATCGTAATCATTCCCTTGTAACCTTGCTCTGCTGCACTAGTCAAGGTTTTATCCTTAATATATCTTTGATTAACAAAAAATAATTGATTAGCACGATTAGAACGTGCAATTGCTGGTTTTCCAATTACACCTGTAATATGAACATCTTCATATATATAGTCTACATCTAAAATATTTTCTGCTACATCTTTTCCATAGATACTATAAATAGTAGTTTTTGACTCATTATTTCCTGGTGTTTGGATAATTGTTTTACCTGTATTAACTAATTTAATGGCAACTTCTGGGTGTACTAAAGCAAGTCTTGTTACTGCATCTTCAATATAGCCTGCTTCTGTGAAATCTTTTTTCAAAAATTTATATCTTACTGGAGTATTAAAGAATAAATCTGTAATCGTAATAGCTGTTCCTTTTGGGCATCCTGCTTCTTCTTTATTCGTAATTCTTCCACCTTCGATTTCTATTCTATGGCCTAATTCATTATCCTGTGTTCTAGAAACCATTTCAATTTTACTAATAGCTGCTACACTTGCTAATGCTTCACCCCTAAACCCCATAGAAGTAACTGTTGCTAAGTCTTCTGCTTTCCTAATCTTAGAAGTAGCATGTCTTTCAAAAGCTATTTCCATATCATCTGGTGCAATTCCTTTTCCATTATCTGTAATACGTATATATGAAATTCCACCATTTCTAATTTCTACGCTAATTGCTGTTGCACCAGCATCAATAGAATTCTCCATTAGTTCTTTTACTACTGAGGCAGGTCTTTCAATTACTTCTCCTGCTGCGATTTTATTGATGGTATTGTCGTCTAATAATACTATATTCCCCATTCTTCTTCCTTTCTCTATTTCGTCTTAATTTGTCCATTCTTTTCTTTTGCTTGATTATATCATTCTTTTTTTCTTTTTTGTATAGTTTTTAGACAGTTTTTTTAGTTTTTTCAATTTTCATTTTGTAACACTTTTTCAGAAAAAGAATATTATATACCATACGAAAGACCTAAAAATATTAAATTTATAGGGAGGTATAAAAATGGGAGGATGTTGTAATAACAGTGAACTTTTATGGTTCATTATCCTATTCTTGTTACTTTTCTGCTGTGGTGGCAACAACAATTGTGGCTGTGGCTGTAGCTGTAACAATGGATGCGGTTGCTAATCTTTAAATAGTTTTATATACGAAAGGAGGGAAAAATTATGCCAGAAAATAGAGGTTGTGGATGTGGTTTCGGTGACGATTGTTGCATTTGGATTATTATTGTAATTCTTTTAATCTGCTGCTGTGGTGGTGGTAGAAGTTGCTGCTAATTTTTAAAATTGTAGCAACAAAAAAAAGAGGCATAAACTCCTTATTTCGAGTTTTGTCTCTTTTCATTTTATTTTCTTTCTTTACCATTTATCTCTTTATTTTTCTCTTCTGAAGGATCTCTTCTTCTATCTTTTTTTCTTCTGCCTCCTGTGGTATCTATTGTGTTAGTTCTTCTATCTTTTTCTGTTTTTCTTCTATTTTCAAATACATTTCCTTTATCATCTACTATCATCTTTTTCCTCCTTTTATTGTTTTCATCATATCTGATTTTGGCGAAAAATGCAATAGGAAAATAATAAAAGATTTTTCTGTATGGTTCTATGTTCTGCTTAGTACTTGAGCAAGTAAACCATTTTTGAATAAAAAAATAACTTCCAGAAAGCTCTGAAAGTATTGATATTATTGGTTGGGCTGGGTAGATTCGAACTACCGCATGCTAGAGTCAAAGTCTAGTGCCTTACCGCTTGGCTACAGCCCAATGTATAATATGGGGTGGAAGATGGGACTCGAACCCACGATCTCCAGTGCCACAAACTGGCGCGTTAACCAACTACGCCACATCCACCATAAATGCGTTGTTTATCCAACGCATTTATAATTTTACAATATTTACTACTAGTTTGTCAAGACTATCTCTTGATTTTTTATTTTTCTTCTGCCCAAATGATTAATCTTTGTTTAGAGTCATCTGTACAAGTAGATAGTGAAATCTCTCTCTTCCCTTTTGTATCTCTCATTGCATAGTCAAAGTCTTCTGTACTTGTATTATACTTTTTAGTAATCGTATATGTAACCTTCTTACCAGATAAATCTGTTAAATAGATTTTATCCCCTAGCTCTAATTTTTTATTATTAGAAAAGAAAGTACCATTTCTATAGTTATGTCCTATGATAACTGTATTTCCTACCTCATTGATACCTGGTCCATACATTACTGCTACTGCTACTTCAATTGATTTTGGTGTTACAGTTTCTAAAACAGGATAATTTACATTTGTTTTTGGAATTTCAATTCTTCCCACCATATTAAACCCTTTGTATTTAGGTTTTGTATTGCTACCACTGTTTCCACCATTTCCACCTGTATTATTAACAACTGTGTTATTTACATCAATAATTGGCTCATCTACAATCAAATTATTTTCCTCATTACTATTTGGATTTTTGGCGATTGTATTATTGACATATCCATTAAAGTTATCCAACCCTTCATCTACGTCTGCATCCGTTGTATATGCTTTATACCAATCAATTCCAACATAAATAAGAATTCCTAGAATAGCAATAATTGCAATTACTAATAAAACAGTTAATAATTTACTATATTTACTATTAAACATTTGTATCCCTCCTTTATATAGATTCTCCAAAGTATACTATTATTATACCACACTTTTTGAAGTTTTTCCATACTTTTAGCTAAGTTTCTCTTTGGTACTTCATTCATGAACAATTTTAGGTCCCATTACTCGACCTGCTAATAAATGAAAATGCAAGTGCATTACTTCTTGCCCTGAGTCTGGACCACAGTTAGAAATAATACGAAATCCTTTTTCATCTACGCCTAGTTGTCTTGCTACTTTTTGCATTACCACTACTATTTTTCCCATTAATTGGTTATCTTCTTCTGCAACTTCCATTAAGTTTGTAATATGTTTCTTAGGAATAACTAGTATATGAATAGGAGCTGCTGGCTGAATATCTTTAAATGCTAAAATCTCTTCATCTTCATATACTTTTTCTGAAGGAATTTCTCCTTTAATAATTTTACAAAAAATGCAATCTTCCATTTTTACTTCCCTTCTTCTAATATCGCTTTAATTCTCCTTACTCCAGCTGAGCTCGCTTCTTCTTTCTTTATTACAAAGTGTCCTAATTGTGCAGTATGTGTTACATGAGGTCCTCCACAAATTTCTTTTGATACAGTTCCTATATCATAAACTGTAACTTCATCAGGGTACTTTTCAATAAACATACATTCTGCTCCTGATTGTACAGCTTCTTCTTTTTTCATTGTTTGGATTGTAACTGGTAAATCTTGCTCAATCCACTCATTTACTAAGTCTTCTACTTTTTGCTTTTCTTCATCGGTTAATTTATGGTCACAGCTAAAGTCAAATCTCATTCTTTCTGTTGTAATATTAGAACCCTTTTGATGAATATCTTTACTAATAACTACTTTCAAAGCTGCATTTAAAAGGTGTGTTGCTGTATGATATTTGATAGTTTGTTCATTTTGCTCTGCTAAACCGCCCTTAAATTTTTGTTCACTACCTAATCTTGATTTTTCTTGATGCTCTTTGAATAATTTATCAAATTCTGTTAATTCTGTTTCAAAACCTTGTTCTTTTGCTAAATCCGAGGTGATTTCTGGTGGAAAGCCATAGGTTTCATATAATTTAAATACAGTATATCCATCAATTACTGTTTTATTCTCTTGTTTTAATTTTTCTACTACTTTGTTGAATTCTCTTTCTCCATTTGCTAAAGTTTTTACAAACTTATCTTTTTCTTCTACAATCACATCTTTAATTATTTGCTTTTTATCTGTTAGGTCAGGATATAGCTCTTTTAAAGTTTCTATATAGAGCTCAATAAGGTTTGGAAGTTCATTTAAGTCAATTTGTAATTTATTTAGATGTCTTGTCATTCTTCTGATTAATCTTCTTAGAACATACCCTCTATCAATATTGCTAGGTCTACCACCATCTGCTGTCACCATAATACTTGCACGTAAATGTTCTGTTACAATTCTTCTACTCTCTATGTAATCTACTTTTTCTAATTCTTTTAATTTCTTCATAATCGGTAAAAAGATTTCAATATCAAAAGGAGTTTCTTTTCCTTGTAGCAACATGGCCATTCTCTCTAGTCCTAAACCTGTATCTACATTTTGTTGTTTTAATTTAGTAATAGACCCGTCTTTTGCTTTGTAAAATTCCATAAATACATTATTCCAAATCTCAACATACTTTCCGCAGTCACAATCTGGTCCACAGTTAGGAGAGCAAGCTGGTCTTCCTGTATCTAAAAACATTTCTGTATCTGGTCCACAAGGTCCTTCTTCCCCTGCTATCCACCAATTATTTTCTTTTCCATAAAAATAAATTCTTTCTTCTGGAATTCCTACCTTTTTCCAAGCTTCTGCTGCTACCATATCCTTTGGTGCATCTTCATCTCCTGCAAAACAAGTAACAGATAATTTATTAGGATCGATTCCTAATTCTTGTGTTAAAAATTGATAAGATAATTCTATTGCTTCATCTTTAAAATAATCTCCTAAAGACCAGTTACCTAACATTTCAAAATAAGTAAGATGTCTATTATCTCCTACCTCATCTATGTCATTTGTGCGAAGACATTTTTGATAATCTACAAGCCTTGTCCCTTCTGGATGTGCTTCTCCTAAAAGATATGGCACTAGTGGTTGCATTCCAGCAGTTGTAAATAGCACTGATGGGTCATTTTCTGGAATTAGTGGTGCACTTGGAATCACCTTATGTCCATGTGTTTTAAAAAACTCTAAGTATTTGTTACGTATTTCTATCGCTTTCATATTTTTCATCCTTCCTAAAGTAGCTTCTCTCTTATTTTCTACAATCTAATTAGAATTATATACTATGAATTGTTAGAAATCAAGATACAGACAAAAATTTTCATTTACGTAAGATGCACCAATGCATAAAAATTTATTGTAGTTTCCTAAAATATAAAAATACATTGCTTTCATTCTTCTTACTCGCAATGTACCTTTCTTTTATTTTTTACCATATAGGAAGGAATTATATTTCTTTAATAATATAGCTATACTCAGAAAACTCCTTGAAGTCTTCCCTTCTGATATTCTATATTAAAGTCTGGTGCCTTACACTACGCGCTGTCGCATAAGCCATCTGTAACTCACTCAGCTCGAACAGCTGACTTAACTACCGCTACTCCACGGCCACAGTTGTTGTCATTCTTCCAGTTGTAGTTGTTGCCATCAAAGGAGAATATCCCACTGCCACCACGCCTAAAACCGTAAGCAGTATTGTAGAGCCACTCCTCCATTCCAGTACCATGCCAGCGTGCGCAACTGAGATACCATAACATAATCCCTATTTTATTCTATCAAATCTCTCCTATCAATTCTAAATCTTTCAATCCTGTTATTCTTAATTTTTGAATTGTATTTTCTAATTCTTTTTCCGTTTTTACTTTTACTACCATATAATTCGTAGTATGTCCTTTGATGTATTCTCCTTCTCTATCTTCTAATAAAACTTTTACTTTTTTGCCTATATACTGTTTTTCATAATTTTCTTCGCTTTGGTCCGAAAGCCTTATAAGCTGATTACTTCTTTCGTCTTTGATATTCCCATCAATTTGATTAGGCATTTTAGCAGCTATGGTTCCATTTCTTGGCGAATACTTAAAAATATGCATTTTATAAAATCCAACTCTTTTCAAAAATTCATACGTCTTTTGGAATTCTTCTTCGGTCTCTCCAGGAAATCCTACAATGATGTCTGTTGTCAAATGTACTTCTGGATAAGTCTTTCTTAAGAGTTCTACTCCTTTTTCAAATTCTTCTGTAGTATATTTTCTATTCATCCTTTTTAAAGTTTCATTACATCCACTTTGTAAAGATAAATGAAATTGATCACATATTTTTGAAAGCTTTGATAACCTTTTTACAAAGTCTTCTGTAATTAAAGTGGGTTCTAGTGATCCTAAACGTATTCTTTCAATCCCCTCTACTTTTTGTATTTCTTCTAATAAGTCGATTAATAAAAACTCCTTTTTATCTATTTCATATTTCAGGACATTAGAAATGTTTGAAACAATGTTAGGTGCAAATTCTCTTCCATAAGAAGCCAAATGAATTCCTGTTAAGACAACCTCTTTAATCCCTTTTTCCGCTATTCTTGTTATTTCTGCAATTACTTTTTCAGGTCTTCTGCTCCTAATACGACCTCTGGCATAAGGAATAATGCAATAAGAACAAAATTGATTACACCCATCTTGTACTTTGATAACTGCTCTTGTCTTTTCTGTATAAGTTACTGTTCCAAATTCCACAAACTCTTGTTGTTTTGCTACATCTGAAACTTTTTCTAATGTACTTGCTTCATTCTTTTTTAATATAGCTTCTTCCACATACTCTACAATTTTACTCTTTTCATTTACCCCTAAAATCAAATCAATTTCTGATATCTCTTCTAGCTTTTCTTTTGCTACTTGTACATAGCATCCTACTGCTACAAGAATAGAGTCAGGGTTTATTTCCTTGACTCTTCTTAGCATTTGTCTTGATTTTTTGTCTGCCATATTGGTAACTGTACAAGTATTAATGACATAGATATTTGCTTTTTCTTCAAATTCTACTATTGCATATCCTGCTTCTATAAAATTTTGCATCATGGCATTGGTTTCATATTGATTGACTTTACATCCCAAGGTACAAAATGCTACTGCTTTTTGTTTCATTTTTATTCCTTCTTTTTCTTTTTATTTCCTCTATTATAGCTTGATTAGGACAAAAAGTAAAGAGTAAATTGAAGGTATGTCCCTAGTCTGACAAAAGTGTCAGGAAAAGGAACGTCCCCAACCTGACACTTGTTATTTTAATACATTCCACTCATATCTTCATGATCGTTATGTCCACATTTGCAACTTTCAGGTTCTTTTTTATCTGTTACTAAACTTTCTGTTGTTAAAATCATAGATGCAATAGATACTGCATTTTGAATAGCACTTCTTGATACTTTTGTTGGATCTACAATTCCTGCTTTTTTCATATCTACGTAGTTTTCAGTTGCTGCGTCAAATCCGACACCAACTGGACTATTTTTAACTTTTTCTAAAATAACAGATGGTTCTAATCCAGCATTTACTGCAATTTGTCTTACTGGTTCTTCTAAGGCTCTTAGAATAATTTTTCCTCCTATTTTTTCATCACCTTCTAAAGTTTCTACTGTTTTGGCTACTTTAGGAATGATATCAATATAAGCTGTTCCTCCACCTGGTACTATTCCTTCTTCTACTGCTGCCTTTGTTGCAGATAATGCATCTTCAATTCTTAATTTTCTGTCCTTCATTTCTACTTCTGTTGCAGCTCCTACACCAATAACAGCCACACCACCAGCAATTTTTGCTAAACGTTCTTGTAAATTTTCTTTTTCAAATGAGCTCTTTTCTTCTGCAATTTGTGCTTTTAACTGTGCGACTCTATTATCTATTTGAGTTTTATCCCCCATACCATCTACAATAATGGTATTTTCTTTTTGTACTTTAATTTGTCTTGCTCTACCTAATTGTTCAATAGTTGTATCTTTTAATTCTAGTCCTAAGTCAGAAGTAATAACCTCACCACCTGTTAGAATGCTAATATCTTCTAGCATTTGTTTTCTCTTATCACCATATCCTGGGGCTTTTACTGCTACTACATTAATAACACCTCTTAATTTGTTTAAAATTAAGGTTGATAATGCTTCTCCTTCAATATCATCACAAATAATAACTAGTTTTCCTGATTGTTGCATTAAGCTTTCTAGTAAAGGTAATATTTCTTGAATATTGCTAATCTTTTTGTCTGTAATCAATATATATGGATTATCTACAATTGCTTCCATTTTTTCAGTGTCAGTTACCATATATGGAGAAACATAACCTTTATTAAATTGCATTCCTTCTACTACATCTAATTCAGTTTGAGATGTTTTAGATTCTTCAATTGTAATAACTCCATCTTTAGAGACTTTTTCCATTGCTTCTGAAATAAGCTCTCCTACTTCTTCATTGTTTGCAGAAATACTTGCAACTCTTGCAATATCTTCTTTGCCATTAATTTGAACACTGCTTTCTTTTAAAGCATTAACTGCTATATTCATGGTTTTATCCATACCTCTTTTAATAGCCATTGGATCTCCACCAGCAGCAACATTTTTAACTCCTTCACGAATCATATTTTGAGCAAGTACCATAGCAGTAGTTGTTCCATCTCCTGCTATATCATTGGTTTTAATAGAAACCTCTTTTACAATTTGTGCTCCCATATTCTCATATGGATCATCAAGTTCAATTTCTTTTGCAATTGTAACACCATCGTTTGTAATTAGTGGTGCACCAAATTTTTTGTCTAATACTACATTTCTTCCTTTTGGTCCTAATGTTACTTTTACAGTATCTGCTAATTTATTAACACCATTTAATAGGCTTTTTCTGGCATCTTCGCCAAATTTAATCTCTTTTGCCATGCTTTTTCCTCCTTCAAATTTCTATACTTCTGCTAGCTTTTTTCTCCTTATTCAGCTATTGCAAGAATATCACTTTCTTTTACAATAACATATTCTTCACCTTCATATTTTACAGTTGTTCCGGCATATTGATTTAGAACAACTTTATCTCCTTCTTTTACTTGCATTGGAACTTTCTTTCCATCTTCTTCTAATCCAGATCCAACTTTAATAACCTCTGCTATTTGAGATTTTTCTTCTGATTTACTTGTAATGATGAGACCACTTTTGGTGGTTTCTTCTGCTTCTACCATTTTTACTACAACTCTGCTTCCTAATGGTTTTAACATAAAAATACCTCCTTTTTTACTTTAAACTCTCTGCTTCATTATATGCTAATTTCTAAATTTTAGAAGAGCAAAATGCTTGACTATTGCGTTTTGTCAGCTTTTCCTTACGCAAAATTAGCAGTCATTAATTTTGACTGCTAATAATTTATACCCTATCCGCATAAATGTCAAGTAGGTATTTTAATTTTTTGCATTATTTTCACAATTTAATTCTTGTCCTATGATTTTTTCAATCAAAGTAATCTTTTGTTCAAAACGGTTTGGATACTTTTTTATCATCCTATCTTTTATTTTCCTTTGCTGCCTTCACTAAGCTTACAAATAATGGATGTGGCCTATCTGGTCTTGATTGGAATTCAGGATGGAATTGTGCCGCTATAAAATATGGATGGTCTTTCACTTCTACAATTTCTACTAAACTTCCATCTGGAGATAAACCAGAACAAATCATTCCTTTTTTCTCCATTTCTTCTCTATAATCATTATTATATTCAAAACGATGTCTATGTCTTTCTGAAATTTCTAAGCCTTCATATACTTTTTCTGCTAAGCTTCCCTTTTGAATATGACAAGGATATGCTCCTAATCTCATAGTTCCACCTTTTTTTGCTACATGTATTTGATTTTCCATAATATGAATTACTGGATGTTTAGTTGTTTCATCAAATTCTTCTGAATTAGCATCTTCATATTCTAAAACATGTCTTGCAAATTCTACAACTGCCATTTGCATTCCTAAACAAATTCCTAAAAATGGTACTTTATTTTCTCTTGCATATTGTACAGTTGCAATTTTTCCTTCAACTCCTCTATTTCCGAATCCACCTGGCACAATAATTCCACTATATTGTCCTAATCTTTCTTTTGCATTTTCTTTTGTAATTCCTTCGCAATCTATGAAGGCAACCTCTACCTTACAGCTATTTGCAAATCCTCCATGTTTGATACTTTCTGCAACTGATAAATAGGAATCTTCTAATTTTACATATTTTCCAACAATAGCAATAGAGACTTTTTCATCTTTTAGATTTTTAATATTCTCTATCATTTTTTCCCAATTTTTGTTGTCTGGTTTGTCTTTTAGTTCTAGTTTCTCACAAACACGATGTGCTAGTCCTTCTTGCTCTAACATTAATGGCACTTCGTATAAATCTTGTACTGTTTTGTTTTGAATAACATCCTCTCTTTTCACATTACAAAATAGCGCTAATTTATTACGAATACCATCTTCAATTTCTTGCTCTGCTCTACATACTAAAATATCTGGTTTAATTCCAATTGATTGTAGCTCTTTTACAGAATGTTGTGTTGGCTTTGATTTCAATTCATTAGAGCCATAAATATATGGTAAAAGTGTAACATGAATAAAAATAGTATCATGTTCTGGTCTTTCTAAGCCGATTTGGCGAATAGCCTCTAAAAATGGTAGACTTTCAATATCTCCTACTGTTCCACCAATTTCAGTAATCACAATATCTACATCTGTATTTTCAAATTTATATGCTTTTTCTTTAATCGCATTTGTAATATGAGGAATTACTTGTACTGTTTTTCCTAAATAATCCCCTCTTCTTTCTCTTTCTATAACTTCTGAATAAATTCTTCCAGTTGTAACTGAAGAATATTTGGTTAAGCTCTCGTCTGTAAATCTTTCATAATGACCCAAGTCTAAATCTGTTTCAGCTCCATCATTAGTAACAAATACTTCACCATGTTCGTATGGACTCATAGTTCCTGGATCTACATTCAAGTATGGGTCAAATTTTTGATTGGCTACTTTATATCCTCTGTTTTTTAATAATCTTCCTAAAGATGCTGCAGTAATTCCTTTTCCTAATCCTGACACTACTCCCCCTGTAATAAAAATATACTTTGTATTCATAGCTTACCTCCTTTATTATAAGGATTACAATCTCGCATGCGCTCGATTGCATAAGTTATCCGTAAGGTCGCTTTGCTCTCAACGGCTAACTTAAAATGCCAATGAACAAATTCTAAATAACAAGTTATTAAGAATTTGTAACATTCCCATAACTTACTTCTATGTCAAATGCTACTGCACTTTCCTAGAATTAAGAAAAATAGATTTAAAATCCAACCGAAAAATGCGGTTTTTTTTAAATCTATTACGATATTAATATTATCACTAACAGAAATAACTTGTCAAGATGAATTTTTCAGTATATAATTAAGTTGATTATTCAAACTACAAATAACTTATACAATCAAGCTTATAGTGAGATTGTATGCCTTAGAAAAAATTAAATTGAGGAGGAAATGAAAATGTCAATTCATTGTAATGCTAAAAAAGAAGATATTGCTAAAACTGTATTAATGCCAGGGGACCCTTTACGTGCCAAATATATTGCCGAAAATTTTTTAGAAAATGCTCGTTTAGTTAATACTGTTAGAAACATGCTTGCCTATACAGGAACTTATAAAGGAAAAGAAGTAACTGTCTTTTCTTCTGGAATGGGAATGCCTAGCATGGGAATTTACTCTTATGAATTATTCAAATTCTATGATGTAGAAAAAATTATTCGTATTGGTTCTTGTGGCGCTTATCATAACGATTTGAATTTATTTGATACTATCCTAGTAGATAAGTCTTATACAGAGGGGAATTTTGCCTTTTCTTGGAATGAAAAAAATTGTCACATTGCAAATGCTAGTGAAAGCTTAAATGCACAAATTGAAAAAACTGCAAAAGAAACTAATATTGCTTACATTAAGGGAAACACCTTATGTAATGAGTGTTTTGATGGATATTTAGAAGATATTCCAGCTTTCATCAACCGTTTTCCTAAAGATTTAGATATTATCGCTTGTGAAATGGAAGCTTTCGCTTTATTTTATATGGCCGATTACTTTAAGAAACAAGCTTCTTGCTTGCTTACTGTTGTTGACTCTTATTATAAACAACAAGAAAGTTCTTCCGAAGAAAGAGAAAAGTCATTAAATGATATGATTAAACTTGCATTAGAAAGCATTAATTAACAATGTCGCACTTGGGGACGTTAGTTTGTGCGACATATAGAAAATGGCTAGATATTATATATTACTTTTAGTAGTGACGAATGGAACATTGCAAGGCAATGTGACCTAAATATAAGCAAATTACAGAATGCTAAAAATAGGAGATAAATCCTTTGATTTTCTCCTATTTTTCTGTATTCTGTATGAAGATTATACAACGTATAAAAGTAATATATCTGTCTAGCTTTTAATAATTTATGTCGTACTCGGGACATATGTCGCACAAACTAACGTCCCCAAGTGCGACACTATTTGGTAATTGACAATATTTTATATTGAACTACACCAGCTGGCGCTTGCACTTCTATTGTTTGATTTTTCTTAGCACCTAAAATAGCCACTCCTATTGGAGATTCATTTGAAATTCTATTTTGTGCTAAATCTACTTCTGTAGAACCAACAATTGTGTAGGAAACTTCTTCATTAAATTCTACATCTAATAACTTAACTGTATTGCCTACTTGAACTGTTTTTGTATCAATTTCAGATTCATCAATAATTTTGGCATATCTAATTTTGTTTTCTAATTCTGCAATTTTAGTTTCATTTTCTGCCTGTGCATTTTTTGCTTCATCATATTCAGAATTTTCAGATAAATCTCCATATCCCAAAGCTATTTTTATTCTGTCCGCAATTTCTGCCCTTTTAGTAGTTTTTAATTCATCTAATTCCTTTTCTAATTTGTCATATCCCTCTTGTGTTAATAAAACTTCTTTATCTTCCATTAGTCTTTCCTCCTTTAGCTAATAGTATCTTTTTCTAATATACAATATTTTATATTAAAATAAATGATAACAGATTAACTCCTAATCTGTTATAGCCGTGTATACTATAAACAATATTTTTGATTTTGTCAAGTCTCTATCTTAAAAAATTTCCTTAAACTATAAACTCCTTGTTAGTATATGTCTTTCCTCTCTTGATACTCCTTTTCTGATAGTAAGCCTCTTCTTCCATATAGTTTTTCTATTTTTACTTGGTCTTTTCTCATTTGCTCCTTTACTTGCTTAAAACTCTTTTGGCACTGAATTGTACTTTCATATAAAACTGTAATAGGACACTGATTTAGCAAATTTTGTTTTTCAAAAAAATCTTTTACTTCTTGTGATACATCTATTCCTGCCTTACAAATATGTAAGCCCTCAAATCCACTTTCCTCATAAATTCCTTCTTTTGTAAGATATATTATAGTAGCCATTCGATTAATTGTGTATTTCTTAATTTCTTCTGCTGACAAATCAAAATTAATAACCCATTTAGCCCTTTTTAAACTTTTCTTTCTATTATTTGTCACAGTTAGAATAATATCCTGCTTTTCTTCTAATTGTTTTGCCAATTTTTGATAATTTTTTAAAGAAGGAGTTACAATATTAAGTGTTTTAAAATATGAAGCTAAAAATGTAATATTCTCTCTATATTGTAAATTATCCTGTTTTACTAATACATGAACATCTTCTAGTTCTAATGTTCTTCCCTGTTTGTTAGAAATATATTCCACTATTTCTTTAATTAAATAAGTAATTAACTTCTTTCCATCTAAAATATGTACTTTTCTTTCTACTTTTCTATTATTTTGAAATCCTTCCATAAAGGTTTCATCTTGTTGTAATTCTTCTGCTAAAACCATCTGGGAAATTTGATACTTTTTCATTAATTTCTTTATTTTTGAAATACATTTTTTAAGATGCTTTTGTCGTTTTTTCTCATTACTAAGAATAGGTAAAATAAAGATTAGACCAGAGTAAATCTCTTTTACAGTTAGCATATCAAACCACTTTTTTACTTTAACAACAAATCTTAGATAAGTGTGTGCAAACCAGTTATTAGAAGATATCTCTGTCCTATCTATTTCATATAGTTCCTCATCCTTTTCCTTAAATTTTAAATATCCTTGCAAGCAAAACACCTCCTACTTAGTAGCTTGTTCTACTATTTATATGGAGGTGTTTTTTATTTTATGAATTTTATTTACTAATTTCTAATTAATTCCTAACTTAGAAGCAACTAAATTCCATACACTATTTGCTTCCATATCTTTTTCCCAGAAAGCCACTCCTGCTAGTTGATACTGCTTAATTAAATCCAATTTTGCTTCAATAGATTTTTCATCTTCTATCCACATTTTATAGGTTGCTCCATTTTGTTTGTATTCTACATAATTTTGCTTTAAATTTTCATCCCATGTTTTCTTTACGTTTTCTGGTAATACTTTGTCAACAGATTTCATAGCTACTGTATCTCTTGAAGAAATTTTTCCATTTCTTTCTACCCAAAGCCTTGTGTAAAATGGAATTCCTAAAATTAGCTTGTCTGGGCTAACTCCTTCTTGTCCTAAAAACTTTTTAATATTTGTTTCTATCCAGTCTCCTCCTGCTGTTGTTCCTGATTTTGTAGAAGATACTCCATATTGATCATATCCCATGAAAATAATATAATCTGCCACTTTTCCAATTGTATTTCTATCATAACACATTGACCAAGTTTCTCCACCATCAGGTGCTGTAACGTCTACGGAAAGTACTGCTCCAATCTCATTTAGCCTTGGTCTTAATTCCACTAAAAATTGTGAAAAGTTTTCTTTATCTTCTGCATACATATTTTCAAAATCAATATTAATTCCATCTAATTGATACTTAGTTACATAGTCTACAATTTGATTAATTAATTTTTCTCTTAGCTTATAGTCTCTCATTACCTCTGCGGTTGTATCAATATAGGAATTATTTGAAATACTTGGCCATACCTCATATCCATTTTGTTTTGCCCAGGCTATATACTTTTTGCCTTGTTCACCAACATTTTCTTCTACAACACCTTTTCCTAATCTTTTCAATGTAAAACAGGTTGGAGAAACTACATTTACACCCTTGATACTTGTTCCACTTCTTTCTGGCGCTGTTACATATTCTGAATAATAATCCCAAACTAAGCTGACAGGTCCTTCTACCTTTTTCTGTTCTTTAATTGCTTCACGAATCGTATTAATTTGTCCCATCTTTTTGTCTTTCACATATCCTAATACACCAGTTTCTGTTCTTACTCTTATCCATCCATCTGGTACAGGATAATCTTCACGATTTGCAATAATAAAACTTTCACCTTGCTCTACAATAGCTACTGTTTTAGAAAAAGCACTTGGTTTTTGTTTAACTCTCGCCTCTTTGCCTGTTGTTGCGATTTTATAATCTCTATCTAAAGAATCTACTGTTACAATATTAGTAGTTTCATTGTAATTTACTTTTACATTATAAATATCTTCTAATGCAGAAAAGGGAATATAAAAACTATTTTCTTTTTTCATAACTGGTGCTTTTATATTGATATTGCTACTATTAACTTGAATTTGCGTTTTTCCCACTGGCATAACTGCTAATTTATTATATGAGCTGGTGATAATTTGGTCATATTTGTTATCATAATAAATGCTAGAATCAAAAAAGTTCCCAACATCTTTACTTGAAATATAAATAACTCCATTTTCAAGGATAACATCTGCTTTTAAGCTTTCTGTCATATTTCTATTATTAATTACTAAATTAGCTCTTTTATACTTTACTTCTTTTAAATGTATAAAAGCAAAATAAAAAACAATGCCCACTATAATAGCTAATAATGCAATTATCATAAAAATCTTTAAGACTATATTTCCTTTTTTCTTCTTTTTACCTCTTTTAGGTGCTGCCGTATGTTTTGGCATATTTTCATTCATTTGATTATCTGACATATTTTCTCATTTTCTCCTTTATTTTGATATTACAACTATATCATAAGTTCACTTTTTAGTGAATAGTCTTTTCTATATTTTAAGAATTTTTTTATATTCTCAATTTACTAATATCATTTTTTCTGTTATAATTATTTTGTCATTTTTTAATATAAAATAAAGGAAATTGTAATTCTGTGTGAAATTTTGTACTTTTCTTAAAAACTGATTTTTGGGAGTATTTTTGTGCTCTCTCAATCATTTAAGGAGGTACTTTTTATTATGAGTAAATTGTATGTAAAATACACAAAATTAAAGGAGAAAAATCCTGATACTGTCTATCTATTTAAAGCTGGTATTTTCTATTTAGCACTTGGAGAAGATGCTATTCGATTATCAGTTGCTCTAAAATTAAACCTTGGAAAACTAAATGAAGAAATTGAAAAAGTAGGTTTTCCAGTTTCTTGTCGTGAGCGTTACGTGCGCCTTTTAGAAGCTCTTTCCATTCCCTTTCAATTTGTTGATGATACTTATGGTGTTATTGAAAATTATTCCGACTATTCTAATAATGAGAAGCTAAAATCCATGATTTCTAAAATTCTTTCACTTGATTTTGATAATTTGACATTTAAAGAAGCTTTTGAATTTTTGATGAGCACTCAAAAAGAGTTATCTGTTATTTATCCTAAAGAAGAAAAATAAAACAAATAATATTTTGTAATTTTTGTATAAATTCTACTTTTTTGGAAAACATAGAACTAGTTAAACTTTTTTCAGAATAAAAAGAATTTGGAGGTTGATTTTAAATGGGTATTGAAAAACATTTAATTATTACAGGAACATCTACCGTTTCTTGGAAGGATGCAGTTGTACAAGCAGTCAATGAAGCAGCTAAAACCATTGATTATTTGTCTTGTGTCAAGATCTTAGACCAAAGAGCTAAGATAGATGGAAAAAAACTAGTACAATACTATGTTGACTTAGACTTGTCTTTTGTCATTGATAGAGATAGGGATAATTAGAAAGGAGAATTTGAATGAAACCAATTGAAACAAAACAAGAGTATAGTGACTATGTAGATCAAAAGTCTCCTGATTCTCCTATCTTAAAAAATTGTTTTAATGCCTTTTGGGTAGGAGGACTCATTTGTTCTATCGGACAAATTATTATGGATTTTTGTCAATATCAAGGAATGGATCAAACATCTGCATCTACCGTTGTTTCTATTATTTTAATTGCTATTTCTGCTATTTTAACAGGATTAAATATATTTAATAAGATAGGAAAATTTGCAGGTGCTGGTTCTTTAGTTCCTATTACAGGATTTGCCAACTCCATTGTTTCTCCTGCTATTGAATATAAATCAGAAGGATATATCATGGGTGTTGGTGGAAAAATGTTTACAGTAGCTGGACCTGTTCTTGTATTTGGTATTTCCGCTTCTGTTATCATTGGCATCATTGCTACTTTCTTCATAAGCTAAATCTTGTTTAAAGGAGTGTAAAAAAATTTTATGAAACGATTAGGAACACAAACTATACAATTTGATAATCCCCCTACTATTTTATCTACTGCCAGTATCGTTGGACCTAAAGAGGCACAAGGTCCTCTCGCAAAATATTTTGACCAATGTTTAGATGATGAATTTTGGGGAGAAAAAACTTGGGAAAAAGCAGAAAGTAAGATTATTAAAGAAACAGTTAGTATGGCAGTTACTAAATCTGGAATAGCAGCTACTGACATTGACTATTGCTTTGCTGGTGATTTATTAAATCAATGTATTTCTTCTAGCTTTGGTTTGCGTGAATTAAATATTCCTTTTTTTGGAGTATTTGGTGCTTGTTCTACCTTTGTAGAAAGCTTATGCTTAGGAAGTGTTTTTGTAGAATCTGGTGCAGCTAAAAATGTATTGTGTGCTACATCAAGTCATTTTTGTAGCGCCGAAAAACAATTTCGTTTTCCTCTAGAACTTGGAAACCAAAGACCTCAATCTGCTCAGTGGACAGTTACAGGCTCTGGAGCAGCTGTAGTAGGAGCTAATGGTACAGGTCCTTTTATCACCATGATTACACCTGGAAAAATAGTAGACATGGGAATTAAAGATGCTAACAATATGGGAGCAGCTATGGCACCTGCAGCCTTAGATACTTTAATCACACATTTTAGAGATACAGGTAGAAAACCAAGCTATTATGATGCTATTATTACAGGTGATTTAGGCTATATTGGAAAAGAAATCATAACAGAACTTGCTGAAACCAAAGGTTACAACATTAAAAGTAATTATAACGATTGTGGTGTACTTATCTTTGATAAAGAAAATCAAGATACACACTCTGGTGGAAGTGGTTGCGCTTGTGTTGGTACTACCTTTTCTGGTTATTTTTATAAACAATTACAAGAAAAAAAATTAAACAGAATCTTATTGATTGCCACTGGAGCTTTAATGAATTCTATGAGTGCTCAACAAGGCGAAAGTATCCCTGGTATTGCGCATGCAATCAGTATTGAAAATTAAGTATCCGTTTGTCACTTTAGGAACGTTCTTTAAGACGGACAAAAGCGTTAGTTTTAGGAACAGACCTTGTTTCAAAAAAGAAAGGATTGAAATAAAAATGGAATTTTTGCAGAGTATTGACTGGATGGGCTTATTAAAATGCTTTGTTGTAGGTGGATTAATTTGTGTCATCGGTCAAATATTAATTGATAAAACCAAATTAACTCCTGCTAGAATTTTAGTGCTTTTCGTAACTGTTGGCGCTATTCTAGGTGGACTTGGAATTTACAAATACTTAATAGATTTTGCTGGCGCTGGTGCTACTGTACCACTTACTGGATTTGGTGCAAACTTAGCTAAAGGTGCTATGCAAGAAGTTCAAAACTCTGGACTTTTAGGTGCTTTTATTGGCGGTGTAAAGGCTTCTGCTGGTGGAATTGCAGCCGCAGTGTTCTTTGGTTATCTTGCCTCTTTAATTGCAAAACCTAAAATAAAAAAACAGTAGAGTTTATACAAATTTTACAAAACAGGACAATTCTAATTTTCTAACATTAAAAAATTAGAATTGTCCTGTTTTTTCTTTTATTACCTGCTATGGGTTTAAAGCATCTCCAGCTGATTGTGATAAATCATTTGCCATCTGTTGTAAATCATCTATGGTTTGATTTTGTAAACCTTCTATATTATTTTTCATGTCTTTTGTTTCATTTAATAACCCATGGTCTCCTGTGAAAGATGCAATTGTTACTCCTGCTAAAATTAAAAGAACTACAATGGTTACAATTAATACTATTAATGTAATTCCTGACATATCATTTATTACTCTTTTATTTTTCATCTGTATTCCTCCACTCTCTTTCTTTATTCTATCATTTTTATCCCTATTGTAATATTTTTTCATTCAATTTGCAATAGTATTTTAGTATAATTTCCTAGAATATAAAAAAACCCATGTAAGTTACTTTCTTACACAGGCGTTTCTAATTATTTTGCTTTTTTAGCAGTATTTGCAATTTCTGTAAATGCTTTTGCATCTGTTACAGCAATTTCTGCTAACATTTTTCTATTAATTACTACATTTGCTTTCTTTAATCCATTGATTAAAGCGCTATATGTTAGTCCATTCATTCTTGCAGCAGCATTAATTCTTGCTATCCATAATTTTCTAAAATTACTCTTTTTGTCTTTTCTTCCTGTATATGCATAATTACCTGATTTCATAACGGCTTGTTTTGCCATTCTAAATCTGTAATGTTTTGCTCCATAATATCCTTTTGCTCTTTTTAAGATTTTTTTATGTTTTTTACGAGTAATATTTGCTGTTTTTACTCTTGCCATTTTATTTCCTCCTCTACTTTTTTAAGTTAATTGCTTAGTTACCATATGGTAGCATTTTCTTAATTCCTGCTTCACATGTTTTATCAGCATAAGCATCTTGTACTTTTCCTCTTGATTTTGCTCTACTTGTTTTATTTGCTAAAAGATGTCTTCTATTTGATTTTGTTCTTTTTACTTTTCCTGTTGCTGTATATGAATATCTCTTTTTAGCAGCTTTATTTGTTTTTAACTTTGGCATAATCTTAATTCCTCCTTTAATTTTGTAATCTATTACTTATTAGCTTTTTTCTGAAACTGACTAGTTCGCTTTTTTAGCTAATATAATAAACATATTCTTACCTTCTAAAAGTGGCTTTTTCTCTGGAACAGAAATATCAGATAATTCTTCAATAAACTTATTTAGTACTTGCTCCCCAAGTTTAATATAGTTCATTTCTCTTCCTCTGAATTTTAAAGTAATTCTTACTTTGTTTCCATCTTCTAAGAATTTTCTAGCATTTTTGCTCTTGAATTCAAAATCATGTTGTTCAATATTGGGTGTAATTCTAATTTCTTTTAATTCAAAAGTTTTTTGCTTTTTACGAGCCTCTTTTTCTCTTTTAGATTGTTCAAATTTGTATTTGCCATAATTCATAATTTTGCATACTGGCATCTCTGGATTTGGAGCTACCATTACTAAGTCTAACTTTTTCTCATATGCTAAATCCAATGCCTCTTGTAAACTCATGGCTCCTTTTTTTTCTCCATTGTCATCAATTACTTGAACTTTGTTTGCTCTAATTTGTTCATTAATTGGCAATTCTTGTTTGATATCAAACACCTCCGTTTATTTTCTGTGTAAATAAAACAAAAAAATGAATTGACTCCATCAATCCATTGCTCAAATTTACCTATTTTTATGCAATATAAAAATAGAGTAAACTATTAGCCTTTTCCCTTTAGGTAGAGGCGAGCATGAATTGCTACTTGTTTATTTACGTTAATTAGTATACTCTATTTTTCTAGGAATGTCAACTATTTTGTAGAATTTTTGTTATTCTATGATGCTATTTTTGCACTTTTAAGACTAATTACACGAGAATTTTCGCTAAGCAGTTGACTTTTTACTGTTTTTATATTATAATAGCAAAGCGTATAGTATGATGATAGCTTATTTTAATTGGCTTCTCCCCGGTAGCACTTTTAAAACAAGTTTCATATAAATTATATTTTTAAAAATGAAATGGAGGATATGATTTACCATGAATAATACAACTTATAGTGTGAAAAAAAGTGAAATTGAAAGTAAATGGTATATAATCGATGCAGCTAACAAGCCATTAGGTAGAGTTGCTACTGAAGCTGCCAAATTATTAAGAGGAAAACATAAACCAACTTATACTACTCATATGGATGTTGGTGATCACGTAATTATTATTAATTGCGCAAATGTAGTTTTAACAGGCAAAAAACTAGACCAAAAAGTTTATAGAAGTCATTCAGGATACATTGGTGGAATGAAAGAAACTACTGCAAGAGAATTAATTGCAAAAAATCCTGGAAAAATGATGACACATGCAGTAGAAGGTATGCTTCCTCATACAAGACTTGGAAGACAAATGGCTAAAAAATTAAGAGTATATGCTGGAGCAGAACATGAAAACATCGCTCAAAAACCTGAAGTATGGGAGGTAAAATAAGATGGCAAAAAAATCTGATAAAATTGTATTTTTAGGAACTGGAAGAAGAAAAAAATCAATTGCTAGAGTTAGATTAGTAGATGGTAAAGGTACTATTACAATTAATGGTAAAGCATTAGAAGAATATTTTGGTACTGATGTATTAAAAGTTATTGTGAAACAACCATTAGTTGCTACAAATACTTTAGACAAATATGATGTTATTTGTACAGTAAATGGTGGTGGACTTTCTGGTCAAGCTGGAGCAGTTCGTCATGGTATTGCAAGAGCATTAAATGAAGCTAATATTGAATATAGACCAGCATTAAAATCTGCAGGATTCTTAACAAGAGATCCTCGTATGAAAGAAAGAAAGAAATATGGTCTTAAGAAAGCTAGAAAAGCTCCACAATTCTCTAAGAGATAAACTATATATCAAAATCGGAAGTATTGAAACTTCCGATTTTTTAGTGTTTTCTATTTCCAAAGGCTTTTAAAAGAACTATGTTTTTTGACATTTTGTATTGGAGTAGCTATATAATTACTTTCATATTTTCTAATTTCTGCTACTATATTATTATATTTTCCAATCGCCATTCTTCTATAATCATCATTATAACAAACATTGGCATAACTTACTCCATACTCATCACATCTTGCCCTATATTTTCTTTGCATACAAATTTCGCAATAATGGATGACTAGATTCTTTAAGATATTCATATATAAAGCACGAGCTGTTTGATTGCTTTCTACCATCTTATTTGATAATAAGCCCATTGCATATTCTTCTGCGTCAATGCAGTCTCTTAAATTGCGCCAAAGTAATGGTGCTGCAGTATTAGACTCCCAATTTTTTTTATAATGTTCCATTGCCATATTCCCAAAAGAAACTGCTAAAACGTTCATATCAGAGGCCATCGCTATTTTAGTTTGTTCCATAAAACTTTCTTCTGTTATTTTAAGAATGTTAATAATAATGTCAAAAGCATTTTTACTTGCTTTTATTGCTTCATCTATTTTAGAATCTGCTAAACTATACTGCCATGACGAACTAATTCCTTTTTTATATACAGCCTCCCAATCATCAGGATTTAATTGTAATATTTTATCATAATAGTCATATGCTTCCTCATATATCTTATCCTTAAAAGCTCTTGATGCTAGTTTCCTATAGTTTTCAATTTGTTTTGTATCATCTATTCGTACAGTTCCTGATACTTCTACTACTCCTTCTATCATCATTTTCTTTGCTTCTTCTAAAGAATATTTTGTTCCACAATATTGGCAAACAAAGAAACCATCATTCTTCACAATATCATTTGACCCACATAATTCACATTTGATTGCTTTCATATTTTTCCCCTTTTAATTTCTTTCTTATATCATATACTCAATTCAAGTGTATGTCAATTATTTTATATCCTAGGTCCCGCGCCACATCAGCCGCCTTTGCCATCTGTTTCAGGTCTCCCTCAAAGCAAAATACACTATATTTTTCTACTTTAGTCCAATTTCTTCTATCAACTCTTGATATGCCTTTTGAACTAAGTCTTCTCCTTCTTTTTGCTTCTTATTAATAACCCAATCATGTACTGCTCCCTCTGTTTCCTTTACTATAATTTCTACTCCGCTTCTCTTTTGCCATCTCTTGTAATTTATGTACATCTGGATTTAAAATATCATATGTCCCTGTATAAATTACTATATTCTCCAAATTTTCTATAGGTCCATAAATTGGACTTACTAAATAGTTTTTAGTATCTTCTCCCTCTCCTGCATAGGAAATTCCTGCTAGTTTTAAGAGTTCTGCATTTAGCATTTTATCTCTTTCTTGCACTTCTCTTATTTCTGGGTTTTCCATCGTAACATCTAGCCATGGAGAAATCAATATAGTCTTGCTTGGCTTTGTTAGTTCCTCTTGTCCTATCTTCTGCACTAATGCTAATGCCATTCCTCCACCTGCTGAATCTCCCATGACAATTAAGTTTTCTGATTTTACTTTTTTTACAGTTTGCTTATAAAGTGGCATCATCATTTCAAATACATCTGTATAATTATATTGTGGTGCTAGTGGATAGTCTGGTACAATAATAGTTGCACCTGTATCTTTCGTTAAATCACTTAAAAATTCCCAATAAGTTGGTGTTAGTTCTGCCACATAAGATCCACCATGAAGATATAATATTGCTTTTTTCGTTTTTACTCTGTCTTTTGGCGTTAATACAAATACATTTCTTTCCTGAAACTTTTCTTCTTTTACATTACATTTTTCTTTTATTCCCTCTGGTACCTTTGAAGTAATATTACCTTGAAAAAAATATACATACAATAGAACATTCACTATTGCAATTCCAAATATAATTGTTGCTACAATTGCTACTATTTTTCTTTTCCTGCTCATTCTTCTCTTCCTTTACTTTAAAAGTGAAATTTCTTTTTTAATTTTTCTCTTAGACTAATCTTTTCTTTTGTTTCTTTTTTCTCCTTAATTTTATCCATCACTTCTTCTAACAACAGTGTATTTATTTTTGGATAAAGCGCATTTTCCTCTTTTTGATAAGTTCCATTTGTAATAATTGTATTCGGAATTCCCTGCTCTGTTAAAAAGCTAAAAAAGTTCTTTTCTACATTACTATCTTGTAATATAGAACTAATAGAAAATACAATATTGTTCCCATAAGAACATGCTGTACATTTAATTTTTTCCGCACTTTCTGGCGCAATGATAAAAAAGAACTGATCTACATACGGCTCATATTCTGGTAAAAAATTGATTTTTCCTAAATTAGAAAATGTGGTAGTTGTATATTTTTGTATTTCTTTATAAATCATTTTTAGGATTAGCTTTTTCATTGTTAAAGGTATCATTCTCACATATATACTGTTTCCTAGTCTTACAGTATGAGCCATTGTCTTTGCCATTTCTTCTTTCTGTAATTTGTTTTTAAAATTATTTCTCACAAATGCCAGTATTAATTCAAAATCTGTCAAATCTAATTGTTCTTTGTCTGCCACCACTGTCATGTAGGAAAAGAAATTCGTCATAGTAGTAGAGCTAAAATATTTTTTTAGATTAACTGGGATACATACTTTTATTGGCTTCTTACAATGTTTTTCCTTTTTCTGTTCTTGATAAATGGCATAAATGAGAACTGCTGTAAAGTATTCTGTTACAGTTACTTTTAGTCTTCTACATATTTTAATAACTGGCTTTAGGCTAATAAATCCGTGTGTTACTCCTACTTGATATGGTAATAATCTTGAGCCTTTCAAAATATATGCTTTGCCAGAGTTATCTTTTCCATGTAAATGTTTTTCATAATTTTTCAAATAACTGTCTTCACTATTTTCTGCATCTACTTCTATGTTTTTGACTGAAAACGGTTCTTGAAAAGTACGGGGATGCTGTAAATTCAAATACTGATATATTATGGTTTTTACAAATTCTATTGCCGTACTCCCATCTGTTAGAGCATGAAAGATTTCTACATTTATCTTCTTTTTAAAATAACTTACTTTAAATAAATATCCATGGTTCATTCTTTTATCCATATAGCGACATGGGTAAGTATCCTCTTTAAAGATTACTATTTCCTTCTCATTTTGTTCTAAATAATACCAAAAAAATCCTCTTTTTAAGCAAACTTTAAAAGTAGTAAAAATTTGCAATGTATTTTTTACTGCTCGTTTTAAAACTTCTGGCTTAATTTCTTCTATTAATACTACTGACATTCTATAAATGCTACTAAACTTTTTATTGCCAACAATGGGAAATAGTTTTGCTGAATTATCTAATCTTCTCCATTTTTGTTTTTCTTGTTTTTTCATATGTCCCCCTATTTCTTCCTATAGTTTAAAATGTTATGGTTTTTGTGTCAAGTAATTTTAGAAAGTATTAAGGAATTATTTATTATATTAAAGTGTAAACAAGCGCCTATCAACAATAAGTTGACAGACGCTATTGGGAAATTTGCGTTTTTCTATTCATTTATCTAAATTAACATCCAAATCTCTAAACAATTTGTATAAGTCGTTCATATGATCATTTCTTACAGCTTTTTGCATTACGCAAATCAGTACGCAGCGTCACTTTACATAAAGCGTAAGTCTTGCTCCGACCGTGTCCGACAGCACCGTGCGAACTGAGGGCGCCGCGAGAAGACGCTGGAAGACTAGATGCCGAATTGGTATAACCGCCTCCGACGATTAATACGGACGTCACCGTTGACTTCAAGAGTCCAATCGAACACGTTTCCAGCCATATCATAAATGTTATTTTTCTTATTTCTTTCTGTACTTCCTGTTGGAATTCTTGTAGCAACATCTCTTTTCGTTTTCTTTGTTGTTCCATCTGTATCTAAATATTCAAAGGTTGTGTCTTTATGATTTCCCCAATCATCTGAATTCATTACTAAGGAATAGTTTCCACCATTTCTGGCTACTATCCACTCTAATGTTCTATCCCACTGGCATCCCCATATCATACTACTACTGACATCACTATTTTTTGCGATTCTTTTTCCTTGGGCATACATATAATACCAATTAACATTTCCTATTTTTGTATTTCCTCTTTGCACAACTGGCACATTCGTGCTACTTGCTTCTAAATTTCCTGTCTCATATCTTCCTATGTAAAATCCATGATACTTTTTCACACTTTCTGACATACTATTAAAC
>JAAWKD010000046.1 GCA_022797215.1 Clostridia bacterium | reverse complement strand
TTTCTCATACTTCTTTTTTCTTTCATTTTCTTTGCCTCCTTTTTTTCTAGGTATACAATTTCGCTTCCCTCAATTGCATAAGTTATTCGTAACTTATTTACCCCAAATGATTAACTTAATTTTTCCCTTTTTCTTTAATTTTATACATTAGCTTATCTTTTGGTACGTCTTTTTCGTTTTTGGTAATGTATATTTTATTAATTTTTATATTAATATTTATTTGATTATATATATAATTTTTATATAAGTCAACATCATTATTCGATTTTATTTTAATATTTTTTATTAAATTTTATCTTAACATTTTGTTTTAAATTCTCTCTTTTTTATAAATTATGGATAATATGAATAGACTATAAATTATTAAGGGGGACTTTATTATGACTAGTATGGAATTAGTTGGATTAAATACCAAATGGTATCGTTATCAAAATCATTTAACACAAGAACAATATGCACAAAAAACAAAATTTAAAATGGCATATATTAGTGTTGTAGAAGGTGGAAATGCAAATTTAACTTGTAGAAATATTGATGTTATTGCAAAATCTTTTAATATTTCTCCTACCTTGTTATTTAATGAAGAAACTGCTAAACTTGCTAAAAAGTTACCTATTAGACTAGATATGTATCAAAAGGCAAATTAATGAAAACACTCTATTTTATAAAGAAGCATCAAAAAAAGCCATTCGATTTTTCGAATGACTTTTTTGATACTTCCTTTTTATTTGATTCTTATTGAATACCATATTTCTTTTTAAATTTATCTGCTCTACCACCAGTTGTTTCTCTTTTTAAGTTTCCAGTCCAAAATGGATGACATTTTGAACAAATATCAACTTTCATATCACCTTTTGTTGAATTTGTTTTCATCACATTACCACATGCACATGTGATAGTTGCTTCTGTATAATTTGGATGTATTCCTTCTCTCATCTTGTCTTCTCCCCTCCTTAACTCTCTTTAATAAATATTCTTATCTATTCTAGCATACTTCTTTTATAATTTCAAGTGTTTATCTTGTATTTTTGTAATACACTTTATTTTTTCTCTTGTTCTTGCATATATTCAACAGAAGCTTTTACCTCTTGCTCCATAGATGCTTTATGTACTAGTTTATTAATAATATTAAATAAACAAGCAATAATTAAAACAAATAATAAAATTTTTTTCCATGTTTTTGCTAGCATAAGCTTCTCTTCCTTTCCCTTTAACTACTCTTTATTATACTATATTTTAAAATTTTGTCAACTGTAAAAATTTTCAATGTTTTTTGAAAAATTTTTGGAAATAGTATAATTGAGGTGTATAAAATCATGAAAAATAAAAAATGGATTTTTATAATATTAGCTATAATTGTTTTAATTGGTGTTGGTATTTATTTCTTCTTTTCTAGTTCTAAACCCAATATAGAACCTACACCTGGAACTAGGGTTAGTACATCAAACTCCACTGACTCTAGTAATAGTCAACAAGAAAATTACGAAACAACTCAAAAAGAAAGTGTTGGGGTAACAGAAGGTTTAGAAAAGGAAATTGCAAAATTTTCTACCAAAATTATGGAAGAAGATAACCATCGTGATAACAATATGGAGATTAGTATTTCTAAGTTAAATGGTACTATTGTAAAAAATGGAGATACTTTTTCTTTTAATGAAACAGTGGGAAGCCCTACCCCTAATGAAGGATATGAAAAAGCTGGTGTGTTTGTAGAAGACAAATACAAAAAAGATTACGGTGGTGGTAATTGCCAAGTTAGTACCACTTTATATAATGCTGTCTTAAAAGTAAATGGTTTAAAAGTAACAGAGCGACATGAACATACACAAGAAGTTTACTATGTCCCACTTGGTAAAGATGCAGCAGTAGCTTATGGAGAAATTGATTTTAAATTTAAAAATAATACTGGGCATGACATTAAAATTTATGGTGAAATGACAGAAAAAGAAGTAAAAATGAAATTAACACAATTGAATTAACAAAATCTATGATACAATCTTTGAATATTTCGTTATGTATTTTTTATAAATTTCACTATATATTTTTTAGAAAATATTTATTTAAAGAAAAGAAAGAACTTCAAGTTATTTTTGAAATTCTTTCTTTTTCTGGTATCACTCTATAATTTAAAGCTTCTCTTTTTATTGGCTACTCTGTAACCATAAATGATTAAAACTCCTACTAGTAATCCAAGTGCAACAAAAATCCATATAACCATAAAATTGTCCTTTTCTCCTGTTTGTGGTAATGTACCTGTTGCAATACTATCCTCTTGATTAGAAGAACTATTATTATCTATGGAGTTGTCTATTTCATTGTTATCGTTTATATTGTTCTCCTCATCATCTTCATCCTTATCTTCATCGTCTTCTTTGTCGTCATCCTTATCTTCGTCATCATTGTCATTCACATCACTTCCAGAGTTAGAACCATTTGAACCGCTTCCGTTTCCTGTTGAACCACTACCTGAATTATTACCTCCTTGGCTTCCTCCTGGCTTATTCGTACTTCCACCTTGGTTATTATCTCCTGTACTTCCGCCTTGATTTCCACCACTGGTACTTGCTGTATAACTTATTTTATCAGATGCTTTTGCATCTACTTTTGTATCTTTATGTGCAATAGAAGAAGCTGCCAGCTTATCCTCAATTGCTGATACAGTTACTTTTGTACTTTTATTGGTTTCAATTTTAATAGTTCCTACATCAATAGCTTTCCCTGTATTTTGCTCTGCTTCTGTTACTACATATAGATTTAAAATTCCTTTTTCTTTATCATAACTTTCCTTTTTTAACTTTGCACTTCCTATATTAGCCCAATTGAAAGTAACATTTTTAATATCTGCTGCCTTACTAGCCTCTATTTTTAATCCTATTTGGAAGGAGGCAATACTTGCCCCTTCCTTTGGACTTAAACTCACTTTTATATTTTGCCCATCTCGTTTTAGGGCAACTGTAGTATCACTCGCTGCTTTCACATTATTATCGCATAGAAAGAACATAGATATTGTAAATGCCATCATGATAAAAGGAATTGCTATTAACTTTAAAACAGTATTTTTTCTTGTTTTCATGATTTTCTTTTTTCTCCTTTATTTTTTTCTATATTCTGGTCAATCACATTTTTCTTCTGTCATTGACCTAGAATATAGTTCTGCCTATCTTTATTTTACTTGTTAATCTCTAAATCTGGTAAACTTGCTGGAACTGCTATGCGGTAAGTATCACTAACAAGTCTTTCTCCTTCATTTGTATGTGCATCATCTACACGATATAGTTCTGCTCTAATAGTTTTTGGAAGTACAGCTGGAATATCTTTTGGTTCAATATAATATACCCAAATACCATCTGCTGTTTCTCCTAATTCTCCTTGTGCTGGTACATCTGCAAAAATAATTTGTACACCTTCTATTAATTTGTTATTTTCATCCCATAATTTAAGTGCATTATAGGCTGGATTTCCTTTATAAGTTCCTGTAAATACTACTGAACCTGCTGGAATAAAGTCTTCTGCTTGATCACCATATTTGTAATCTTCTTTCAATATTCCAATTCCTTTTTCTACTAGTTCTACATTATCACCTGTTTGACCTAACAAATCAATTTCAGCAATAGATACACTAGTTCCACTCTTAATCTTTAATTTAACATAAGCTGCATCATAGGTATATAACCAAGAATCACCTGCTTTATTGAAGTATACTATTTGTGAATTATTACTATCTAACTCAAAGCTTCCTGTTTTTACAGTTTCCCAAGTTACATTATCTTTACTAATTTGAATTTCATAATTACTAATTGGTGTACCTGTTCCTGCTGTATATTTTAAAGCAACTAAACTTGTAACTTCTCCTAAGCTAATTGTAATTTCACCATTACCCTTTGTGATAGTTCCTGTGTAATTATCACTATAATTGTTGTTGGCAATCTTATCAATTGCTGATTTTTTAATTGTTCCACAGGTAATGTCTTGTTCTTCATCTTCTTCTGTTCTATCTGTATCTTCTGTTGATGTCAAGTTTGTTTGTACTGTCCAGTCTTGTTTTGAAATACTTCCATCATGTGATATCTTAATTGGATCTAATACTACTTGTGCTGTTGCATTTAATAGCTTATCATAAGCAATTACTTTATAAGTGAATACACGATTATTGATAGTTTCAATCGTATCAATATATTCTGTCTTATCAGCTGTAACAAATGCTACTGCTCTGCTAACTTCTTTGTCATTTTCCATATAGCTTCTAATAATTTCATATCCAAGCATTGCATTTGCTGATCGATTTGTATTTCCTAAGGTAATTTTTACTTGGTTACTATTTGCTTGTTTACTTAGGCTAGCAGTTACTTTTGTACCTGCTGTCATTCCTGTACCACCTGCTAATTCATAGCTTCTTGCTTCATCATTTACATAGTAAATTGGTCTAGTTTCTTTACTAAATTGTGCTGCATATGCTCTAGTAGTAGCATCTGGTGTCATTCCCCATCTTTCAAAGAAAGATAAAATATCTTTTTGGGCTGCTGCTACTGCTAATCTCATTAATTTGTTATCAGAATCACCACTTAATGTTAAAGCTACTCCTCCTGGCTTTGGAGCTAGCGCAACATTTCTTGCATAAGTATCCATTCTTGCAAAAATTAAATTATCAAATTGTTCTTGGTAAGTATCAAATGTCTTATAGTTATATCCGCCTTTATCATAAGCTAAATGTAATTGCCAATATAATCCTAATTGTGTAAATACATTAGATGCTCTTCCTTTGGTTCCTGAAGTTACTTTTTTGTACACTTCTGAATATTGTAAACGAACACTATCATTTGTATCTTTTGCTTGTGCTAATACTGCAAAATAGTTGTTAGTAACTTCTGCTACTGCATAAGCACCTTCATTAATGATATGTCCAATTTCATGTGCAATTCCCCATCCAAAGTATCTTCCACTTTCATATTTTCCTTCTTCTGTTGCTTGAACAGGAACAGACGTTGCTAAGCCTCCAACTGAACCCCATTCAATACCAATATGAAGTCCGCCTGCATACATAAATGCTCCTGCAAACATTCTATGATAACGAATATTTAATCTACTTACTGGATATTGATTTTTTGCTCCTGCATCTGGTGATTTGCTTAGACCTTTATGTGAATAGAATAGGTCTACCATATCATTCATTGCTTCTAAAGAGTTATATAACTGATTTGTCTTTTCATCAGTTGTTCCTTTTAGAGCTCCTAAGATTTGTTCTGCTGAAACAGAATACATCATTTGTGGTAGAACAATATCTGTTGCACCTAAAATACAATTTTGTTTTTGATATTCTCTATTTAATGTATCATTTTTTGCTTTATGTTCATTATGTTTTGCTTCTAATGTTGGAACATATGCCTCTAATTCTTCTACATAAGTTTTAATAGCTGCTTTTTTGTCTTGTTCTGTTGTTAATTTTGAAACATCTAGCATTGGAACTTTACTTCCACCACTTACTCTTACACCATAAATATCATTTGCGTTATTACCTGTGTATTCAATGTATACTGCTCCACCTTGTTCAAAATCAAATGTTGCTATTTTTGGTATGGTAACTTCATTTTTACCTACTTTTAAAGTAGTTACGGCTTGATGCCATTTACCAGATTCTGCATGATATTGTGTAGCAATTAAAACTAGATTTGTATTAGAACCTACTGTTAATTTTGGATTTCCTACATAGATTTCTAGTTGTTCACTTTCATGTGCAACTACACCTAATGGTTGCCATGCATTTAATCCTCCGCTAAAGGTAATATGTCCATCTTTCTTCTTTGTAACAGTTGTGTCTATTTGAATTGCTTCATTTAAAGTTTTGTTATTGTAGATTTCTTTTGCTGTATCTAATTCTCTTTGTAACATTTCTCTTTCTGGATGATATTCGTCAGAATCTTTAGTGTCTAGTCTTGTTTGTAATGCATCTAAAGTATCTTGGTTAACATCCTCTCTTAATGTTACATGCATTTGGTCTTCATATAGATTGTTAATGTCATTTTCTAATGTGTCATGATAGTAGAACTTAATTTCTGCTATCGTGATTTCTCTTACATAAGAATTTCCTTCTAAACCAATACCAATTTTATTTGTTTCAATTGGTTCTGGAAGCTTAATCACATAATATTTTCTACCATTTTCACATGTTCTTCCTAATACAGAATAGTTACCAATTTGTTTTTGGTTTCCTTCTCTGTCTGTATAATAAATACGTGCAGCCTTTACTACTCCATTATCTTTTATTGCTGAGAATGCAATATAGCTCATTTGGTAATAATCATCAAATTCAATAACTGGTACTTTATTTTTGTCTGGATAACTACATCCCATATCCCAGTCTGTTCTCTTGAAATATGAAGTATGATTATCATCTACTATTCCTAGACCGCTTCCTGCTTTTCCTTCATCTAAAGGACTATCTACCATACTATTCGTTCCTACACTACCAAAGGTTACATTTTTAATATGATTTGTTACTTTTCCTTCTCCATTTGATGTATTAATTAATTTGTATTTTGGCATAATTGCTGGTTCTAAGCTAATAGTAGTACCTACTCCTACAATAGATGGGTTACTAGTTCCTATTGCATTTGTACCTGTTACATATACTTGATATTTTACATTGCTTTCTAAGTTTTCAATTGTATAACTATTATTGGCTAAGTTTGTTACAGCTTGAATATAGTTTCCTTTTTCATATTCTCTATAATATACACTATAGGTATCAGTATCTTCCATGTCTTTCCATGTTACATTTAAGCTCTTATAGCCGCCTGTTACTGATACATTGTCTGGTGCATCTGGTCTTTTATTTGGTTCTGGTGTAACATAGATTACTTTACAGTATCCACTCTTCCATTCACCATTAATAGATTGTACTTTTACTTCAAATTTTGTTCCATTTTTAATTTTATCTTGATTATAGCTACTTACTTTTATACTATTCGTATCTGTTCTAATAATATCTGTTATAGCATTATCAATAAATTCTTCTTTACCAAATTTTCTTTCACTAATTGCTTTAATACTTACTTCATATCCTGTTACATTTCTTGCTCTATCCCAAGTAAGTGAGAATTCTTTACTTCCTGCTACTGCTCTTAAATTCTCTGGAATATCCATTTCTGGTGCCGGTATTCTTTCTTCCATATTATTTAGGAACTCTACTTTAGAAATATCTGCTAATTTATTGCTTCCTGTTTCTGTTACTTTAATCGTAATTCTTTTAATTGCTACTTGACCTCTTAGATTAATAACCACTGTTCCATCTGGCTCTATTGTTGCAATTTCTTGTGTAGCTGCTACTGCAACGTTTGTCATGGCTCTTGCACCACCTACAAAAGCTCTTGCAATACGTTGATTTCTAGTTACTTCTGGTGTTTTGATTGGAACACTAATTTCATTGCCTTTTTCATCTACAATAATAACTTCACCATCTTTGATAAAGTTATTTGGATCATTTGCTGGTGAAATCACAATTGCTTGTGTTTGGTTTTCACTTTGGCTTAAATCAAGTAAAATTTCTACTGGATTATCTTGTGAAATTTCTGCTTCTTCTCCTGTTGGTGCTAAAGTAATATATTTTTCATTATTTTTTAAAACATCTTCTAGTTTAGTACCTTCTTCTAATTGAATTTTGGTACCTTGCTTTTCTTCTACTGCAATTTTTTGTGTATTTAATAAATTAATTGGAGTTGCTGTCTTATTAGGACTTCCCTCTGTATTTTTTGTTTGGTTAAAAGTAATATATGATAAGTCAATAATATCTAGCTTTTTGTCTCCATTTAAGTCATATTTTTTATCATATTTACCTGCTTCTATTTTTTGTATCATTAAGTTTTGGTCTTTTTCATCAATGACATGATCTCCATTAATATCTCCTAAAACAATAACCCCTATTTTGCTACTAGCAACTTGGTCATATCCATTGGTTAGTTTTAGTTCCTTTAATTGATTTTCAATCGTAATTTGTTGTTTATATGTAACATAACCTTTTCCTGTTACTTCTAGTTCATACTCTCCTGTTTCTAATGCTTCAAAATGATAGTACAATGCTGTGCTACTGTTAGAAACTTCTGATGGACTATATGTCTTTTCACCTCCTATTTTTTTCATAGTAATAGTTGGTTTTTCATTTTGTGTTGGGAATTTCAAATTAATTTGCACATTAAATTCCCCTGTTGTTTGGCTATTAGCTTTTACGCTAAAACCCATTGCCATTAAAAGCACGAATAGGATTAGTGTAATTACTACAGCTCTAAAATTTCTTGCTTTCATGTTTTTCTTTTTTCCTCCTTATATTACATAGTTGAAGACATTATATGCTATTCTATTTTTTTTGTAAATATCTTTTTTAACCTGTTTTAGCATTTCCAATTTTATTCTATATATAGAAAAACATCTTAGAATTCTCTTCTAAGATGTCCTCATTTCTACATTTTGAAATTGTATTATATATCCTCATGTATACAGTTTTCGTGATATCGTAAATTTTTATAATTACTAATTATATTTTCAATTATATTTTTTTCATTTTCAAAGTTTTTGGCAAAGAACATTAAATCAAAATGATGTGTTGGTTCAACTATAACAGATTGATTGGGAAAAAATAAACACAATTCTAAAACATATCTATAGGCTCCTTCTAGCACCATTTCAATAATTTTTCTATTCCCTTCGATTTCAATTTCAAGCCCTGCTTGAGAATTCTTTCTAATATTGTTCTGTTTTAAAAGTTCCATAGCTTCTCTATAAATGTCATTATATCTATCGTCTTTTTCCATATCGCCTTTCCAAGCAAATATGTTAAATGTATGAAGAGGTGCAATTATCCCTTTCTTTATATTATAAAAATTCATGTATTGATATAGAAAATTTACCATCTCTTCTAAGTCTTTATAAAACTCTCTTCTTGTTCCATTATATCCACCCCAACTATAATAACCATGATCCCATTCATGATAATGATAAGGTCTTATCACTGGCATTTCCCACATATTTTCTAAATCAAATCCGCACTTTTTTACTTCTAACATTAATTCATCTTTTGATATTTTTCTCATCTTACTCCTCCAAAAAAAGTTACATTGTCATTTATATGTATTAAGATTTTCTTATATAGCTTTTCTAAATTTGGAAATGCATCTTTGTTTAAATTTCGATATAATTGGCTTTTTGCTTGCTCTGTCATGCCTTTTTCATTGTAAACTTCTAATAATTTGCTAATAACCTCGTCTAATTCTTTTTCTTTAATTTCTTCTCTATATTCTTCTAATGCTTTTATGCTTCTAATTAATCTTTTTTAATTTATCATATCCACAAATTATTTCTTTGTCTATTACTGTTTGAATAATATTTTCTTTAAAATATGTCTCTCTAATATGATTATCATGTTGATTTAGTGCTTCTTGAACCTTTTTAGGAATTTGGTTTTTTATCATAATTGCTATATTCTTTTAGTACTCTTTCAGTATTACCAATATTATCATCCCATCCTCTTACAAAATATTTCACTTTATTCCGCCTATGACTTGGTAAACTTTTGTTGTTTTAAAAACTGTTTAAATTCCTTTGAACTTCCCTTAATAAAACCATCTTTTTTTAGTGCTACTTCTGACTTTACTTTGCTAATTAAAATATAATAATTTTTGGTTTCTATTATTTTTTCTATATCCTTAAATTCTACACTTACATTTTTTTCTGAATTTATAAAAATACTTATGTCTTTTTCATGAATTAATATTTTTAATGTTCTCGGTTTTCCTTCACTCATCTCAAGACTTTTCTTGTATGCACGTTTTTTACTTTTGAAATAAACATATATTTGAAGGCATATTATTATGAATACTGTAGCAATATTGGCTTCTGCCGTATTTGTATCCAAAGCATTTAATTGTGGAAACATTATAGATAATAGACTAATAATAAAATTTATACTCAATATGATATTTATAGCAAGCATTATTGGTCTTTTAAAATAAATATATTGATAATACTCCTCATAATAATCCTCTGTATAGGTAAATTGATTTTCAAAAATAGTTTGCATAAAATTTCACTTCCTAAATATAATTTATCATTTGTTCTGCTTAGTACAAATATTTATCTTTAATATGCATGTTGCATAAACCCATTAAAAATACTTTCAAACACATATTCTTCAGAGTTTTCTGGCAATCTGCTTTTCATTTCCTGAAATTATTATGGCGTACCATAAAACCATGTTTATACAGATTGTTATCGGTTCGGCTTTTTCCTTAACTAATTTAAACATTATATCTTCTCTGTTCTATAATCCATGTGCTTAATAAATCTGGATTCATAATTACTTCTCCTGTTGATTTTAAAGTATATTCTCCTGGTTTTGCTTTTTCTATAGAATCTAATATTGGTGGAAATTCTAATTCTTCACCTGTTTTCTCTCTTCTTATTACAATTCCTCTTCTTTCGTCAGATATAATTACTTTACCATAAAACTGTTCCCTTTTAATTATATTACCTTTTTTATTAAGATAAGTTATTCCTATAATCATATACTTCCCAAGAATAGATTGAAATGTTATATTCATATCATTCCTCCTTAAAACTATTTTGGCTCTATACTTCCATCTAAAAACCATCTGTATGACAGTCCATTTCTAGTCATTTTATAATACTAATATATTGGAATTGGTTTTTAGATAATTTAAGTCTGTTCTTAAGCTTTCTTCTATTTTAGGATTATTTAAACCATATTATATATAAGTTATTTTATCATTTCATTTAGTTAGCTGTCTAGTATTCCTATAATATCTCTTTGTAAATTTTTCTTATCATAAAAATGGATTTGCTCCCATACAATTTATACTAAGACTAATCACTTTTTGGGAGGTTTCACTTATGTTTTTAAAAAAGAAAATATATAAAATCATTAGCATTTTTCTTCTCTGTATCTCATTACTTTCTACCTTTGTATATGCTAGTAGTATTCCTACTTGGACAACAGAAACCAAGCCTTTAAATGCTACTACTCCAACTAGCGGAAATGTGGTTTCTTCTAGTAATTCTACAACCTCTACTAATGCATCACAAACTAATAGCACTACTTCTTCTAATAATACTGTTTCAACCAATAGCAATTCTAACTTAAACTTAGATTGTGGCAGTTGTATTTTAATTGAACAACACTCTGGTCAGGTTTTATATGAACAAAATATGCATGAAAAGTTAAGACCTGCTAGTGTTACAAAAGTAATGACTATTTTGCTCATTATGGAAGCTTTAGATAGTGGTAAATTATCCTATACTGACAAAATTCCTTGTACAGAAAATGCAGCTGGTATGGGTGGTTCTCAAATTTGGTTAGATGTACGTGAAGAATTAACTGCTGATGAAATGCTAAAAGCAATCTGCGTAGTTTCTGCCAATGACTGTACAGTAGCCATGGCTGAATATCTAGCTGGTTCACAAGAAGCTTTTGTAGAAAAAATGAATGCTAAAGCACAAGAATTAGGTATGAAGGATACTACTTTTAAAAACTGC
>JAAWKD010000045.1 GCA_022797215.1 Clostridia bacterium | reverse complement strand
TCTAATATTATGTTATGAGTTTTTGAATAACTCATAGAAAAAAATAAAATAATGTCGAGTCATTTCTGACTTAACATTATTATACTAGGAGGTACGAAATGTCAAAAAATGAAATAGGAAAGTATGTAAGGACAGCAAATGGATATATTCTTGAAAATACATGGGGAGCACACGCAGACATAATAAAAAAGTTGGCAAACAAAGACAATCACTATGAATTTGAATATGGAAAAATTGTAAAACATAGTAATAGTTTAATTGATTTGATAGAAGTAGGAGATTACATAAACGGAGAGAAAATATTGGAAATAATACTTCCAGATGAAGAAATTATAACAAAAGATACTAAAGATAAAGTAATTACAGTATGCATATTCAAAAATGGAAATGGAGCCTATTACAAATATATGAGTGAAGCAAAAATAGAAAATATGCTTACGCATGAAAGATATTATCAAACTTGTTATGAATCAAAAAACTAAGGAGGAAACAATATGAAAAAAATAAAATATTACATATTTTGTATCAAATGGCTATACAAAAATAGAAAATGGGACAATACAAGGCAAAAATTCAAAAGGATGGAAAAAGATTTTAGAGAAAGTAGGTGGAGTAAATGAGGTATTTATTAAATAACAAAATTTATGATACGGAAAAAGCAGAGAAGATAATGACATACATAAAAACAGTACCACAAAAAAATAGTTTACTCAATCTGACTACTTATCCAAGATATAGACACACATTGTATAAAACTGCAAAAGGACAATTCTTCGTACATATAGGAGAATATATACAAGCCTCTCCTGTAGCCTATAATGATAAAGATTACATAGAGTTATTAACAGAAGATGAAGTAAAGGAAATATTGAATCAATTAAATGAAATAGATAAATATAAAGAATTATTTGATGATTTAGAGGAGGGATAAAAGTGAAAACATGGGAAGAAGCTACAAAATTAAAAAAAGAAGAAGTAATGCTTATTATACTTTATATGCTAAATGTAATATTGGATATTACAACAGCAATAACAACTAAAAATATAGTGTGGGTAATATGTGGAATGCTATGGGGAGTAGTAGCAATAATGAAATACTACAATTCTAAAAATGAAAATGCAAATAAGGTATTAATCGAACTCCAAGAACAATGCATTAAATCACAAGAAAGCATTATAAACGCTTTGATGAGTGAAACCGCAGTTGAAGTAGAAATAAGCAAAATAAAAATACCGAAAAACTTCTCAAAACCAAACCAGAAAAAAATGCAAAATAAAATTCAATACTATAGGAAAAATCATAAGTTTGAATCGCAAATAGTCATTGACTTAGATTATAACCTATTAGATGGCTATACATCATACTTGATCGCTAAGAATTATAATAGAACAACAGTAATTGTAAAACTAAAAAGGAAAACGAAGGAGGAGCAGAACTAATATGATAAAAAGAATATGTGACAGATGCAATAAAGAAATAAAAGGTAACTATTGGACAATAAGTATCTATGAAAAAGAAGATACAACAATGAGAGTAACTGCAGCAGGAGCAGCAAACAATTTGGCTCAAAACATAAATAAATTGTTTAATAAGGAAAAGGAATATTGTAAAGAGTGCATCGAAGAAATTGGCAAAGTTATAAATAAAAAGGAGGAACAACAATGAATAGAGGATATAGACCAAAAGGAGATATAAGTCCTGATAATCTTGTACCACCACATGGAGGTAGTAGCATAATGAATGAAGAAAAAAAGCAAAAAAAGTCTTTTGGAGCAATAATTGATGAATTATTAAATAATCCACAAGTAATGATGGTACAAGCAGGAAAAATTATAGAAGAGGCAAAAGAAGAAGCTGAGAAAGTAGTAAATAAAAATAAGGAACTAGAAGCGGAAATCATAGAAAAGGACAAAGAAATATCATACCTAAAGGGGAAAGTAGATACCATGGAAAAAATCATAAGTGAAATGAATGCACCAATTGAATTAGTAACTGAAAGATAAAACAAAGGAAAATGGAGGGTATATGGAAGAAGAGGATTATATACAATTACATACATTGTTAGCAAAATTCAGAGTAGTAGCAATGAAAGAATATGGAGTAGAAGGCACACCAGCAAAAACAAGGGAAAAGGATCTACAAATTATTAGAAGAATCGATTACTTACGAAATAATACAATATTAAATTTATATGGAGGAAATGTAAGATGAAAGAATTTCTATATATGATATTAGTTCTGCTTCTTACTCCAATATACATAATAATAAAGGTATTTGGAACGATGCTAAGATGGATGTTTGAAGTCACAGAGCCTATGGCAGAAACGATAGGAGAATTTATAGATAACATGGCAGAATTTTGGAAAAAGATGTTCAGAAGAAAACAATAGTCGATATAAAAAACAATAGCAACACTTATCTGTAGGACAAAAACAAGAAAAAATATTTTGAAAATAAAAAAATCAAAAACAAACTCAATAGAAAAAGAATAGTAGTGGAAGGCAGGTGGTTATTATGTTTGAAATATTAAAAATAATATTTATATTCCTTTTAGTAATATTGGCATTATCAAAAATAGTAAAAGAACTGAATTCAAATGAAAGTAATAAAAATAGTATTACTAATGTGATAGAAATAGCTGCAATTATATTATTGACTTTCTTTATTTATAAAATTTAGGAGGTGCAAAAGATGAATAATCAAGATATTAATGTGCAAGAGGTTTTGGAAAACTATAATACATACAAATTTAGAATAAGTGCAACAGAAGCGGAAATCGAAGAATTAAATGATGAGATCATAGATATAAAAAGTGCAAATATGGATGGATTACCTAAGCCAAAAGGTTATGTTCAATCTGGAATAGAAACACAAGTAATAGAAAAGCAAACAAAAATAGAGCAAAGGGAAAAGTTTATAAAAAAGCTAAAAATTAAATTGAGAATAGTAGAGGATTTAGTAAAAACGCTAAAGAAATACAATCAAGATGTTATAAAGGCACGATTTTATGATAAGGAATCAATAGAAGAAATAGCAGTAAAGAAAAACAAAACTTATGGTGCGATAACAACAACAATAAAAAATTCAATAGCAAAAATGCAACGAGAATACAACAAAAATAAAAAATTATAGAAAAATTGTATAAAATTTGTATATTTTTTCTGTATTTTTTGAAAAAGTAATCTGTTATAATTATAATTGTGAAAAATAGTAAGTGATACATATTTTCTCTAAAAAATTCCGAAAAGCTACCTTTCCTTTCTTGGGTGGCTTTTTTATTTTATATTGCGGAGATGGTGCAAAGGTAGCACGATGGGGTCATAGCCCATAAACGAGGTTCGAATCCTATGTCCGCAACCAAAAAAACAAAAGAGGTTGTGCCTATGAATCTAGGTAGATGTATGGTAAGAGAATGTAAAAATTGCAGATATGAAGCAAGTTGTTTTAAGGAGTGGGGAAATGGATATTCAAATAATAGAAATAAGCAAACTAAAAAGAGCAGAATACAATCCAAGAAAAGAACTAACACCAGAAGATCCAGAATATCAACAACTAAAAAAGAGCATCGTTGAATTTGGATATGTTGTACCAGTTGTAGTTAATAAAGATTATACAGTAATAGGAGGACATCAAGGCTTAACTGTATTGGAAGATTTAGGATATAAGAAAATAGAATGTAGTGTTCAAGACCTTAATAAAACACAAGAAAAAGCACTAAACCTTGCATTAAACAAAATCAATGGTATCTGGGACAATGACAAACTAGAAAAAATACTTGCTGAATTGAAAGAATTAGAATTTGATATGGATATAACAGGTTTTAGTCCAGAGGAACTAAACGACATATTCAATGATACATTAGAAGCAACAGAAGATGACTTCGATGTGGATAAAGAACTAGAAGAAATAGAAGAGCCAGTTACACAACTAGGAGATGTATGGATATTAGGAAAACATAGACTAGTATGTGGAGATAGTACAAGTCAAGAAGAGGTCAAAACTCTTATGAATGGAAAAGAAGCGGATATGGTTCTAACTGATCCGCCTTATAATGTAAATGTTGAAAACAGCCAAGGTATGAAAATCAAAAACGACAATATGGATAACAATTCATTTAGAGAGTTCCTAACAAAGTCATTTAAAAATCTTTCAGAAGTATTAAAAGCAGGTGGAGCATTTTATATATGGTTTGCTTCAAAAGAACACATAAATTTTGAAAAAGCACTAAATGAAAGTGGACTAAAAGTAAGACAAGAACTAATATGGAACAAAAATATGTTTATATTAGGAAATCAAGACTACCAATGGAAACATGAACCTTGTCTATATGGATGGAAGGAACGGAGCAGCACATTATTTCATAGATGATAGAACACAATCAACAGTTATAGAAGATAAACATCAAGACTTTAGAAAATTGAAAAAAGAAGAACTAATAAAGATACTAGAAGAAACATATAGAGAAAGAATCAGTACAACAATCATAGAAGAGGATAAACCTACAATAAATGACTTACACCCAACAATGAAACCAATAAAATTGTTAAGTAGGCTAATAAAAAATAGCAGCAGAGTAGATGAATGCGTACTAGATTTATTTGGAGGAAGCGGATCCACATTAATAGCTTGTGAGCAACTAAGCAGAACTTGCTATATGATGGAACTAGATCCAAAGTATTGCGATGTAATAATCAAACGCTGGGAAACCTTAACAGGTAAAAAGGCAGAATTAGAAAAAAAGTAATGGAGGTGGGTGACTTGAATTGACCACAAAGAAAACAGAAAATATTATAACAGATTATTTGAATGGAATGACATATAAAGACATTTTCAAGAAATACAACATTACTTTGTCTGATTTAAAAAAGATTATAAACAAAAACAAACTAACAAGGAGCAAAAGCGAATTACTTAAAGGAAATCAAAATGCAAAAAACAATAAAGGTGGAAAAGGAGCAGCAGCAAACAACAAAAATGCTGTTACTACAGGAGAATACGAAAAACTTTTTGAGGAAGTTCTAACTGATGAAGAAAAAGCATTATTTAAAAACTATAAAATGAGCGATATGGACAATCTGCTAATGGAAGAATATATAGCAGAATATAAACTATTAACAATTAGAGAATTGCGAATGATGAGAAGAATAAAGAAACTAGAAAGAGCAGATAAGGATATGACAATAGGACATATTCGCAAAAAGAATAGTGATGGTGCAACAGAAACAGTAACAGAAGCGGAAGCAACAGTTGACAAAATACAGAGAATAGAAGATGGACTTACTAGAGTTACAGAATCAAAACGCAAGAGCAGAGAGAATATGATAAAGCTAGGATTTAGTAAGCGTGAGCTAGAACTAAAAGAGAAACAAGCCGAAGATGATTTGTGGTAAGGAGGATATATAGTATGTTTTCAAGTCCTCATGATTTATATAAATCTAAAGAGTGGGAGAATTTACTAGAAGATTTGAAACTAGCAAGAGTAAATGAAGAGGGAAAACTTATTTGTGAGCATTGCGGAGAAGAGATAGTAAAAGCCTATGACTGTATAGGACATCATAAAATACCATTAAATAATATGAATGTAAACGATTATAGTATAAGCCTTAACCCAGAAATGATTATGCTAATACACTTCAAATGCCACAATAAAGTACATCATAGGTTTGGATATGAGTTACCAAAGAAGATATATATTGTTTATGGATCGCCATGTAGTGGAAAGTCAACATGGGTAAATAATATGGCAACTGCTGATGACTTAATAGTAGATATAGACAAAATATGGGAATGTATTAGCTTTTGTGATAAATATAATAAACCGAAGAAACTGCAGCAAAATGTTTTTGAAATAAGAAATAACTTACTAGAGCAAGTTAAAATGCGATTAGGTAATTGGCAGAATGCCTTTGTAGTGGGTACATATCCACTAAAGATGGAAAGACAAAGACTATCAGACAAGCTAGGAGCAGAGCAGATATTCATAGACACAGACAAGTATTCATGCTTAGATAGAGCAAAGAACGATGAATGGAAAAAATATATAGAAGAATGGTTCGAAAGTTTCCAACCATAGCCCCCCGCCTTGTTGAAGTTAGAACGACCGCTTGGGGACTGTAAGGGGTACCTCTTTTCCACACGAGGCAAAAAATTCATTTTTTTTGGATTTCAAGAAAAAAGATATAGAAAGAAGGGCGTTTTTGTGACAAGAAGAGAAGAATTAGATGAAATTTTCAAAGATATAGATGAAAATAAGAAGAAATTAATTAAGCCACTTTTAGATGATATATCCTTTTTAGAATTACGAATGGAAGAGTTGAAGAAAATGCCATTTATTAGAGTACACCCTAAGGATCCTACAAAACAAAAAGTGACTAAAGCAGCAAAACTCTATAAAGAACATTCGCAAAGCTATATGAATGCAATTAGAATGGTATATTCAATGATTGGTGGACATGAAATAGATGAAGATCCTGTTCAAAAGTTTTTGGAGGGAAGAAAAAGTGGAAGTCAATTACCTTAAACAATATTATAATGAAATCCAAAATGGAAATATAATTGCTGGGTTAGAGCTAAAAACAGAATTACAGAAACTAGTAAAAGATTTAGATAATCCAAAATATAGATATGATTTAGAAGATAGCCACTTACGAATAGATTTTATGGAAAACCTATGCTTACAAAGCAAAAAGCCATTTTATAATATGCCAATGGAATTACTGCTATGGGAAAAGGCATTTATTGAAACGATATATTCATTTAAAGTATACGATGAAGAATTACAAAGATGGGTAAGGCGTTTTCAAAATATACTTTTATTGATAGCAAGAAAAAATGGTAAGACAACACTAATGGCAGCAGATGCTCATACAGATTTAAGAATCGGCGAAGGTGGAATGGATATAGTTTGTGCATCAAATGATGATAAGCAAGCAAGTTTATTGTGGAATGAAGTAGACAATATGAGGAAAAGAATAGATCCACATTCTAAAATTACACATAAAAATATGTCACTAATCTGTAATACAAAAAAGAATATAACAATATTCAAAATGTCGAGTAAAACGCAAAATAAAGATGGAAGAAATATAGACAAAATGTATATGGATGAAAGCCACGATGCACCAGATGATGAAATAGCAGAAGCAGGACAAAAATCTATGTCGACAAAAGAAGAAGCAATGTTCATAAATCTAACAACGGAAGGATTTATAAATGATGGATATTTAGACAATGAATTGAAATATGCAAGAGAAGTTTTATTTGATGAAAAAGAGGATATTCACTACTTGCCATGGCTTTATACGCAAGATAACGAAGAAGAAATATGGCAAGATGAGCAAAGTTGGTACAAATCAAATCCTCGGATTAGGAGTGGTAAAAAAATGGAAATTCTTACGAGGAGAAATTGAAAAATCAAAGACTTCTAAGTCTAAAAGAATGCATACACTTTGTAAAGATTTTAATATAAAACAGAACAATGCTCAAGCATGGTTAATGAATGAAGATTATTGCTATGAAACAGAACCTTTCAAATTAGAAGAATTTAGAGGTTCTTTTTGTTTGGGTGCAGTTGACTTGTCAGCAACTACTGACTTATCAAATGCAAAAATATTACTAATGAAGCCAGATGGCAAAACAAAATATGTCCATACACATTATTGGATACCAGAAAGCAAATTACAAGACAGTAACGATAAAGAAGCAGGAGCAAAATATGCAGAATGGGCAAAAAAAGGAATACTTACTATTCATGAAGGAAACGAAATAGATATATCAAAAGTAGCTGATTGGTTCTATTCACTATATAAAAACTACAACATAAAAACTTATATGACAGGATATGATCAGCGATTTTCAAAGGCATTTACGGACAGAATGGGAGAATATAACCTAGAAACAGAAATGATATTACAAGGTAAAGTTTTATCAAATGCAATGAAACTAGTAGAAGCAGAACTAAAGGACAAAATAATTAACTACAATGAAAATGAAATGGATAGATGGTGCTTAGGAAATGCAGCAATAGAAATGGATAACCTAGGAAATATCATGTGCGTTAAAGTAAAGAAACAAGCAAGCAAAAGAATAGATGGTGCTGTAACACTAATAATCCTATATGAAGTGTATAGGCGTTATCGTAGTGAATTCCACAAATTGATAAACAAGTAAGGAGTAGAAAAATGGGATTAATTGATTTTATTAATAAATTTAAGAAAACGAAACCAAATAATAGTTATGCAAAAATGTTAAATGGGTATACTCCCATTTTTTCGCAATTTGGTCAAGATATATACGCTAGTGATGTAGTGCAACAGGCTATAGCTTGTTTAGTAACAGAATTAACAAAAGCTAATCCTTTCCATATAAAGCAAGTAGGAAGTGATTTAGTACCAGTAGAAAATAGCGAAATCCAGAGATTACTAGAACAACCAAATGAAAGAATGACACAAACGGACTTTTTTGAAAAAGTATATTGGCAATTATTTTTGAATTACAATTCCTTTATTATTCCAACATATTATAAGGATAACAAAGGAAACAAGCACTATACAGGACTATATCCAATTCAGCCAACAACTGTTACATTTTTACAGGATCCAGAAGGAAAGCTAGGTGTGGAGTTTACTTTTAGAAATGGTTATAAAACAATGCTAGCATACTCAGATGTAATACATATAAGATATAGATATTCAATTAACGAACTAATGGGAGGCAATGAGCTAGGACAACCTGATAATAAAGCACTTTTGAAAACATTAGAATTGAATAACACTTTACTCCAAGGTGTTGCAAAAGCATTGAAGAGTTCTTTTGCTATTAATGGTGTTATTAAATACAACACATTAATGGATGATGGAAAAATGGAAAATAACATAAAGGAAATTGAAAAAAGAATAGCAAATAATGAGAGTGGATTTTTGCCATTAGATATAAAAGGAGAGTACATACAGTTACAAAATAAAATCCAATTAGTAGATGCTACAACATTGAAATTTATTGATGAGAAAATTTTGCGAAACCTTGGTGTTTCACTTCCAATTTTGACAGGAGATTATACCAAACCGCAATATGAAGCATTTTATCAAAAGAGCTTAGAACCTATTTTGAAAAGAACAGGGGAGTCTTTTACAATGAAAATGTTTACAGATAGGGAAAAGGGCTTCAAAAATAAAATTATGATGTATCCACATGAATTGATATTCATGGATACAAGCCAAAAAATAGAATTATTTGATAAATTAGTTGATAGTGCAAGTTGTTATAAAAATGAATTAAGAACAGCCTTCGGAATGCGACCACTTCCAGAACTAGCAGGACAAATTGCAATGTCAAGTAATAAGTCGAATGCAGAAAATAATAAAATGCAGAACGAAAAAAATCAAAATAACGGAGGGAAAGAAAATGAAGGATAAGTTTATTAGTAGAAACTATGACTTTGAAATTAGAGCAGAAAAGGATGAAAAAAGAGGGAATATCATTGTAGGCAGACCAATTGTGTATGATAGCAAGACAGATATAGGGGGTTACTTTGAAGAGGTAATAGAAAGGGGAGCATTAAAAAATGCTAATCTAGAAGATGTTAGATTTTTGGTTAATCATGACCAATCTAAAATACCACTTGCAAGATCAAGAAAGAATACAAAAAATTCCACAATGAAATTAACAGTAGATAATGATGGATTAGAAATTCAAGTAGAATTAGACACAGAAAATAATACAGAAGCTAGAAATTTATATAGTGCAATTGAAAGAGGCGATATAACAGGTATGTCATTCTTCTTTGGTATAGAAGATGAAGAATGGGAGAACCTTGATAGCGATTATCCAACAAGACATATTAAAGCGATTTCAACAGTTGTTGAAGTAAGTGCAGTAACATTTCCTGCGTATCAAGATACTTCAATAGCTGCTAGAGATAAAAGTGCGGTGGATACTGCACGCCTAGCGGTGGATACTGCTAGAAGTGAAGCGGTGGATACTACTTCAGAAGAACTAGAGCGTGAAAAGCTCAAAATAAAATATTTAATAGGAGGAATCTAAAAATGAAAGATTATTTAAAAAAATTAATTGAAAGAAAAAAGAAAGAGTTAAAAGAAAAAGAAGAAAGAATGCAAAAATCAGAGGACATCAATGAGGTTAGAAGTTTAGGAGAAACATTAGTAGCATTGCGTGATGAAATTAATGAGGCAGAGGAACAACTAAAAGAACTAGAGAAGAATGACAACAACGATGGAAATGATGATGGAGAAGGAGAAGGCGAAGGAGATAACAACAGAAGTTCAGCAACTAATAATGGAGCAAATGAAGGAAGAAGTGCAAATGGATTTAATCCAAATGCAGTGCTAAATGTACTTGGAACAACACAAATGAATAATGGTCAAGCTAGAAGTGCAGAAGATCCAAGGGCAACTATGGAATATAGAACAGCATTCCAAAATTATATCCAAAGAGGAGAAGTTAATAGAGAAGTTCTACAATTTGAACAAAGAGCAGATGTAGTTGGTACATCAGGAGATTTAGGAGTATTACTTCCAACAACTGTAATTCAAAAGGTTATAACAGAAGTTGAAAAGAAATATGGACAACTTTATTCAAGAGTAAGAAAAACCAATTTACAAGGTGGCGTAAAATATCCAATCGGTTCATTTGATGCAAGTTTCTGCAGAATTACTGAAACAAAAACATCAGATAGACAAAAAGCAGGAAACATTAAAGGGTATGTTGAATTCTCTTATAACATTGGAGAAATCAAACTAGCAAGAACATTACTACAAACAATATTAAGCGTTGAAGTATTTGAAGAAGAGTTTGCAAAAGTTATAGCAAAAGCATATATCAGAGCTATGGATAAAGAAATTATGGTAGGTAAATCAGAAGATGGGCAATGTGAAGGAATATTAACAGAAGCAGCAAAAGCAGAATCAAGAATTCCTGCAAGTAACATTATATCTTTTACAGCTGAGGAAGCTGCTGATTGGACAAAGTGGCAAGAAAAATTATTTGCTATTATTCCATTAACAATGAGAGGATTAAATCCTGAATTTGTAATGACAGCAAATACTTATGAGTCTAACATTAAAACACTAAAAGATAACAACAATAGACCATTATATAATGAAACATTTAACCCAGTTGATGGAGCTGAAATTTGCAAATTCAAAGGAAAGGATGTAGCACTAGTTGAAGAGGACATTGTTAAAAACTTCAATGATGCAGCAGATGGAGAAGTGTTCGGAATGTATTGGGTTCCAGAAGAAGGATATGCAATTAATTCTAACTTAGAATTTGTTGTTATGGATTACTTTGACCATGACCTAAATCAATACATTAAGAAAGCATTAGTAGTAAATGATGGTAAAATATTAGATCCAAAATATATCTACATATTAAAGAAAGCCGTTAGGGCTTAAGAAGAGGGGATGAAAATCCCCTTGATTAATTATTTTGAAAAGGAGGTCATATAAAATGGCAGCAAAGCAAGAAAATGTAAATGATGAAGCAAAACTAAAAGCAGAGGAAGAAGCAAAGGCAAAAGCCGAAGCAGAAGCAAAACTAAAAGCAGAGGAAGAAGCAAAGGCAAAAGCCGAAGCAGAA
>JAAWKD010000009.1 GCA_022797215.1 Clostridia bacterium | reverse complement strand
GTCTAATATTATGTTATGAGTTTTTGAATAACTCATAGAAAAAAATAAAATAATGTCGAGTCATTTCTGACTTAACATTATTATACTAGGAGGTATTAAGAAATTAATATCTCTTCTTTTTTACGAAGTTAGGAGGCGACATAAATTTGGCTGAAAGCTGGATAAAAATAAAAGCATCTGTAAATGAAATATACAAATATTTTAAGCAATGTCCATCTCCTTTATTTAATATAAAACATTATAATAGTAGATATGATGGAATCGAGCATTACAAAGGTAATGATGATGCAATTATAAGTTTTGAAGCATTAGTTAGATATAATGAAATTGGAAATAGAACTATTGAAAGAAGTGCTCCATATACTCTTAATAGTCTTGAAAAAACAATAGCAGAAAAAGTAAAAGAATATAAAAAAGAAGGCGAAAGAAAAGTTCAGTTTGAATCAGGAACATATAAAGGAATTTATTATTCTATTAATAATGATTGTGATGAAAATACAGGTGGATATTATATTGAGTTTTATAAGGATTTAGAAAATGAATTTGGAGAAATAGATTTTGATAATAGACTAGATTATATGGTGATTCATATAGATATTGAAGATGAAATGAGAAATCCCAAAAAATATGTAGAAGAACATATAGATAATTTAATTAAGAAATTGGAAAAAGATAAGGAAATAGAGATGAGTTAGAATCATCTCTTTTAATTTTAAAAAAGGAGGAATTTTTATAGCTTTAGAGTTTAAAAGTTTTTATAAACAAGCTACAGGAAATGAATTAAGTAAATGCAAATATCCTACAAGACTAGACACTTATCGGATGTGGTTGCAGCCACAACTGTAGTTATTGTTATGCAAGGTCTTTATTAGACTTTAGGAATTTATGGAATCCACTAAATCCTAGAGTAGCAAATGTAGATAAAATAAAAAAACAAATTGATAAAATAGAACCTGGTACAGTTGTTAGATTAGGTGGAATGACTGACTGCTTCCAAGCCTTTGAAAATGCTTATAGAGTAACTTATAAAACAATTCAGCTATTGAATGAAAAAAGGATTCATTATCTAATTATAACAAAATCAGATATGGTAGCAAGTGATAAATACTTAGAGATATTAGATAAGGAATTAGCACATATTCAAATATCTATCACTTCTACAGATGATAAAACTGCTTTTCAATATGAAAAAGCACCTAGTACATCCAGAAGAATAGTAGCAATAGAAAAACTATATAAATTGGGATATGATGTATCATTACGTTTATCCCCTTTTATTTTTGAATTAATTGATTTTGATGTCCTTAATAGTATTAATTGCAATAAAGTATTAGTTGAATTTTTAAGAGTAAATACATTCATAAAAAGGTGGTTTAAAGAAGTGGATTTTTCAAAATATACTTTAAAACAAAGTAACTATTTGCATTTACCTTTAGAAATTAAAACAGAACAATTACAAGCAATAACAGGATTTAAAGAATTAACCGTTTGTGAGGATGTTACAGAGCATTATGAATATTGGAGAAATAATGTAAATCCAAATAAAGATGATTGTTGTAATTTGCATTATACAAAGCAAGAAATTAGGAAAGTAGCTTAATAAGGGGGAGTCTAATTGAATAAAGATAAAAAAATTTATTTTAAAACAAATGCTCTTGGGAAACTAAAAATACTGTGTCTTATAGATAAAACAGCATTAATAGAGAAGATGTATAATACAAAAGAAAAATATATTGTAGCAGTAAATTTTGATATAGAAAATTGTTGTTGGGATTTTGGGTTTTATCGTACATCATTTCAAGAGGCTTTTGAAGATTTTAGAGAAAGAGTATATCTAGGAAAACATATAAGTTTATCAGAGAAAACGAAATCTAATTATGATTTAGATATTTAAGAACGAAAGGATATTATCATGATAGATTTAAAAGAAATAAAAGAAAAAATGCAGGAATTCTTTGATGAATTTAAAAACATAAATACACCAGATGAGGCAATTCGAAAATTTAAAGAAATATTTAAAGATGAATATTTTGAAACATTTTCAGATGTTGATGAACCATATTATGAATGCCATACGCAAAAAATTTACTTAAAAAATGGCTATGGAGTGGGAATTAAAAAGTCATGGGGACCTTTTGATTTCGCTGGAGGAGGTCTAATCTCTCATGAGGGAGAAGATGTATACATCTTCTCAAAAATAGCAAATAAATATATTCCACTTTTTGAATGGAGTGAAAAACAGGAAATCCCCAATGAGATAGATTCTTTATATGATATTGATTTATCTACTAAAAACTTACTATCAGTAAATGATGATTTGATTTTTAATTTTATACCAGAAAATGAATTAGAAAATACTGATGAAATGTTGATTGGTAGGTACAAAAATTTAAAAAGAAAAGCTGAACTCGACCATGAAAATGATGTTAGTAATGATTTGATATCATACTATGGTGGATTAGATATAACTATACATTCTACAGAATACTACTTATATAATTCTCTATTAGAAAATAAATATAATGAGGAATTTATGAACAAGGTTATGCCTTTGTTCAATCAGGATTTTCCATCGTATTTTAATGATGAAATAGAAGAATGTAATCAAGCGTTATACATTATTGAAAATAAAGATAAATATTATAAATTAATAGAGTATGAGGAAAGAGGCTTCAAACTTGTAGGAACTGAATTACATTATATAGATGATATTAAATTAACAGAAAATAAACAAGTAGAATTACAAACAAAGCTAGATGATGAGTTAAATAAATTGAATGAGATAAAAAATAAAAAATATAGCGTTATTGATTTTTTCAGAGGTACTAAGAAAAAAGACTTAATAAGAGCTAGTAATATACAACAAAATGTATTCTTATTAGAAACTAAGTTAGATACAAAAAAGAAAGAATTAGAAGTAGAAAAATCAAACTATGGGCAATTACAAAGTGAAAGGGAAATGGATGAAGAAACGAAAAAACAATTAAAAGAAGAATTGAAATATCCGTTTAAAGATTTTACCCTCATACCAGACTTTGAAGAAGAGCCGTATATAAAAGGTGAATATTATTTAAAAGTTAGTTTAGATAGATTAATAGATAGAAAGGAATTTTATACTCAAAAACTGCAGGAGTTAGAATTTATGAAAAACTATGCAAATAACAAAGATTTAGCAATAGAAAATGAAAAGGAGGAAGTTTATGAGAAAGCAATATGATGACTTTACGCAAATGAAATTAAAAGATATGTGTAAAAGTATGAGTGATATGACTTATACCTATATTAACCCAGACAATGGGCAACCAACAAAAGTACCACCATCACATTATGAAAAAATATTAGAGGCTGTAAAAGAAAATTATATGGGAGAAATAACGAGTAGGCAATTTCTTACCATTATGTATAATCAACTAAATGCATTAAAGAAAGAAGATGAGAAATATTTTAGGCAAGCTCTCCTATGTATTGACATGGGAATAAATCCAAAGGATTTGAGATTAGATGAACGAATTGCTATTTCGTTTACAGATAACTATATAGATGATAAACAAAAGCAAGAAAAAAAGAATTTTCATTTATTAAGTCAAGACATAGTAGATACTTATAATGAATCAAAGGAAAGTCCTTTCATTCAAGCAAGAGCTATGGAAGTTTCAAATGAGATTGATGAAGAAGATAATGACATCGATTATGGCTACTAGGAGGATATATGGATATACAAGATTTTGGTGAAAAAATTGGTGGTGCAAGAAAAGATTTGTGGAAAGAAAGCGGGCTTTCGGTAGATGATTTATCTTATATGAATGATGCAGAAAAAGAAAAACTGGTAAAAAAAGATAATATATGGAAAAAACCAAATTATCAAGAGTTAGTGGATAATGGCTTACCTATTAGAGTTGTATATTTTATAAAAACAATAAGAGATGCAACTCCTACACAAGCTAATTTTTTAACATATCATCCTAGCAAAGAAGATATAGAAGAAAGATTAGAAAATTATATCACTTTTGTTTCAGAAATAAGAGACGCAGTAATGAATTTATCTACAGAAGATGATATTTTAAATTTTTATAATAGGGTTATGTCTAAATATATAATACGAAATCCAAACGAATATTATATACAAATTATCCCTTCTGCATCTGGGTTTATAGATAATAAATTTCTAAGAGTATCAAATGTTAAGAATTTTGCTACAATAGATTCTGAAATAAGAAAAAAACAATTTTGCTATACAGATGAACAAAAAGTATTATCTAATTTTGAGATTTTATTATATGATAATGATAATACTAAATTTACTAAAGATTATAGCAATAGAACTGTTATAGAAGTAAAAGAACGTTATGGAAAAAGATTTATCTATCCTAAACAAAGTTTATCTGATTTATCAAATTGGAAAGAAAATACTATATTTATAATAATACGAGAAACAGGAAAGATAGTAAAAAACAATTTAGAAAGTATAGAGGCAGCAAAAAAATATATATTAGAAAACTATAAACAACAAAGCAATGAGAAAACAAATAATTCAAAAAATAGAAAGAAAAAATTTATTCCAAAACAACTAAAAAATATTTCTCGTGATGGTGAAAATTACAGAAATAATAAAGACATTACTGGCGAAGATATGATAAATACATTTAATTTTAAAGGTGGAGAATTTGGAAATTGGCTTAGTAATAATGATAGACAACAATCCCTAAACTATGGATATGATGCTTTACTCGATTTGAGTAAAGCTCTTTCTATTTCACCAGCAGATATTGCTCTAAATGGTAAATTATCTATTGCATTTGGTTCAAGAGGAAGTGGCAATGCTCTTGCTCATTATGAACCAGATAGAGAAGTAATAAATTTGACAAAGCTAAAAGGTGCAGGAAGTTTAGCACACGAATGGGGGCATGCACTAGATGATATCGTGGGAAAACAATTTGGATTAAGTGGATTTATAACTGAACATTATAGATATTTGGACTCTTCATCAGAATTTATAAAAGATATTATTGAAACTATGAAATATAAGATAGCATCTGGACCTGAAATTGTAGAAAAACAAGTAAAAGAATATGAAAAACAAGTAAATCGAATTACTAATCTCATTAATTCATTCTTTCCTAAAGAACATTTAACGGAAGAACAAATTAAAAAGAAAGACATTTTAATTCAAAAAATTATAGATGATGCTGAAAAATCAAGTGAAAATTTAGCACTTTATCTTAGTAGAGGTAATGGAAACAAAGAAGTAGATGAATTATCAAATCTAAGAAAACAAATTGTAGGAAGAACTATATCCAAAAATGACAGGCTTCAAATAATATATTCACAAAACAATGTAGCAAATAGAAGAAAGCAAATAGGAAAACCAGAAAAAGTAAAGACTGATTTCTATAAAAATTCAATTCAATTTGATGAAATATATACAAAATCAGGGCATGGATATTGGACTGATGTAAAAGAAATGTTTGCTCGTAGTTTTGCTTGCTATGTTAGCGACAAATTAAATAATAGAAGTGATTATCTATGTGGGCATGCAGAGCTTTCTCTAGGTCTTATTCCAAATAAAGATAATGAATTAGAATTGATAAAAGCATTTCCAGAAGGTAAAGAAAGACAATTAATAAATGAAAAAATAGATAATTTTATTAATTTTTTGAAAGAAAAGTCTATATTACATGATTGTAGAATACAACAAGTTGATAATAACTTAGAATACGATTACGATTATTAATAAAGGAGAAATTTTATTGAATATTGATGAATTTTTAGACAGTTCTAAATCCATAGAAAAAATAGGGAAATATACCATGTTAAAAATAAAATATAATGACAATATTGATTTCCTATATAAGCCTTCTTATGGAGAATTTGAATATGGAAACGAATTACATTTTATAGGTTTTTTTGAAAAAATTACTAAAAAATTATATGGTTCAGAATTTGACCTTCATTCTAAATATGATGAAGATATGTATAGTAATTATTACGAAGGTCCTATAGAAGAGGTTGCTAAAAATATTAAAGATGGTGCTAATATATATTTGAATAGATATATAGAAGAAAATAAACTACAACTGATGAATGTTGGCAAAAATGTGTTTGATAAATATATAGTAGATGAGTGCAACTATGATAATATCAAAAATAATATTGTAAATGACTATATACATGATGAGAAAGAATCTGAAATATATTTTTCTATAAATAGTAAATGCTACGAAAATGATATTAAAACTCTTATTATAAAATATATTCAAAATCCTATAGAAACTACTCAAAAAATTTTTGATGGATATATAAATAATAAAGAGAAAATTGAATCTATATATTTTAATAATAAATATAATGAGGTGTCTGTAAAAGAACGTTTAGGAGTGCTTTTATTAAAACAACAGTTAAGAAATACTCTATTACAAGAATTAAAAGATAACCCAAATAATGAATATAAAAAGAAACATGATATAATTCAATCTATAAAAGATTTAGATGCACAAATGGTAACGATAACATTAAAACATAATAGCGAATTAGTTGATTTTAAATATCCTAAAAGAATATTAGAAAGTTTAGATTTCTACGAATCGCATATTCCAAATTTAAAAGTTAGAGCTAAAGTTGAAGGATTATTTAAAGATACATGGGGGAGAGAGCAAGATAATTTATTTATAAAGGAAGTAGCCAAAATAGAATATAAGAAAAAGATAATTTATGAGGATAAGGAATTATTAGACTTAAAAGAAAATGAATATGATATAGATATTTAGATAAAGGGGGGATTAAATTATTAAATCATGTTGAAACAAATTTGAATGGAAAAACTATTACTTTATGTGGAAGTAATACTATCATTCAAAACGAAAAAGCAATAATCGAAAATTTAGAATTAACAGGTAATGAATCGCAAGACAGACTATTGATACAAGAATGCATTGATAAAAACAAGCTGAAATCCGATATACTTTACAATGGAAATAGTGTATATCCTTTTGAAGAAATTATAAAAGCATATAGAAAGTTACAAAAAAGTGGGACATTAGATGGTTTAACCGAGGAAATGTACCACTTTTTTATTTATGCCTGTGAAGGTATTGCTCACTATAACTTACAAGGTTTTAGAAGTTATTATAATAATTCATTTAGAAATTTAGAAAATGAATTATTAAGTCAAAAGTATTTGGAAACTAGATTTAGTGATAGAGATAGAATTTTTAAAGAACTAAAAATAGGCAAATATTATAACGAAAGAGCTTATATAAATATTGATAAAATACCTCTTAACAAATTGAAATCAATTATTGAAAATTGTGGGTGGAAAGCACAAATAAATACAGATAACTATTTAAAATTATCTAAAGATATAAATGCTAATATAAGTTATTCTTTTGAAATTGATATTTTTAGTTATGATGTATCAAGAGTTATAAGAAATCTTAATTATATATCTAATTCTTTTGATACAGAAAGCTATATTGACCAAATGGTAATGGAAAGAGAAAGACAAGAAAAAACACCAACTATTAGTGAAATAGTATCAGCTGCTAATGTTATTAAACATAGTTTAAATGAGTTTAGTTCTGATGTACTTTATAAATGTAGATTAGAAGTTGAATTAAATAAAAACACTTATGATACAAATACTGTAGATGAAGAATATAATTTAGAAATCTGTGGTTAAAGGGGGTGGGATATGAATACTATACAAGAGAAAATTGAAATTAAGTGGAGCATTTTTGCTTCATTTTTTTTAAAAATAACTCGAAAGAATTTCTCCCAGCGGGCTAAAAAAGGGTATTAGGGTTTTTCCCTAAACAGCGATTTGTGGTCCTGTGGACCATGCTGGCGAAAAAAAGGCACTCAAAAATGCCATGTTTTTTCGACGCAAAATAAAATTTTGCTTTTTAATTAATCCTTCGCTATCGCTAGAATTAATTTTTTGTTAGGAATAGATGGAATATATAATGATTCTATGATATAATCTCTTTAGCAATAAGAATAAATTAAAATATTTTAGAAGTAGTTAAAACAAAAATAATAAGATAAGTCGAATAACAATACAAATTAATAGGAAAAACTAAAATGAAGGACTATATAGATGAGATATATACACTATGGAAATGATAAATTTGAGATAAATAGATTTGAGGTAATAAGCAATGATTCTAGAATACCCACAAAACCGTATGGAGGTTTTTGGGCTAGTCGAGTAGACTCTAATTATTCATGGAAAAATTATTGCATAAAACAGGGATATGATATTGATTTGAATAAATACATAATATTCTCAATAGATGACAAAGCAAGAATACTAAGTATTAACAATTGTAAACAGTTAGAGGATTTACCAAAATTAGACGATAAAAGAAGAGGCTACAGAGATAATTTATATACAAAACTAGATTTTGAAAGATTATCAAAAAAATATGATGCGATAGAAGTTTTTATTGGAGAAACCGATGAATTATATTTTCAATTATTTGGTTGGGACTGTGAGTCGATATTAATAATGAATCCACAAATAATTATTACAGAAGAAAAGATACCTTTATAAAATTTTGTTACATATTCATTTCTATGGTAGGATAAATAAAATTAATACAAATAGGAGATGAAGAAATGAAAAAGTTTTACATTCCCGAAAAAGAAAAATGCCCACCTAATGGATATCAACTAACGTATTCTAAAGGAACAATTGACGAATTCTGTGAAAATCCAGGGTATTATAAGGCACATATGTATATAGGTGCAATAAATGATGCAATTACAATATATAAGTACAATGAACATATTTCACGTGATTGGGTAGAACATGTAATAAGAATATTATCGAAGTATATAGAGTAAAATGCAGGAGGATTAAAGAGTATGGTAAGTGAAGAAAAAAGAGTATATTCGTCAGTAGGTTCAGGAAGACTTTTAGATATTAAGGTTATGCTAGATGGAAAAGAGATATATACAGGAATGGTAGAAGATGCTCCAGAGAGTATTAGAAAATTAAAATATTCTAAAGTAGAATTTGAAGATAAAATTACTTACTATGTATATAGCGAATTTAATTTAGACTAGGAGTACAAAAAAGTTGAAAATAATTAGACAAGATATGATTTTCTTTTTTTAGAAAATTGTATCTTTATTTTTTTGGAAAAAATTATGATTACAGATATAGAAAAGGAATTAGAAAGCATTTTTCTATCTTATGATAGAATTTTAGAAAAGTTAAAAGTATTAAATATAACAACTAAAAAAGGCGGAAACCTCACAGAGAAAGGTTTGCGAAAAGCTATAGAAATTATGAGTAAAAAGCATCCAAAGTGTAGATGGAAAAGTAAAATGGCAAAAGGTTATAAAAATTATATTTTGATTGAAGGATTCTACTGGCTAAAATATGTATATTTTCAAAATGAAAAAAAAATGATTGATGCTGATATAGAATTCTTTATTACTAGAATGGCACAGTATGAAGAATTACTACAAGTTGATAGAAAATCTTTTTGGGAAAATGATATGTATGTAATAGAGTTAGAACAGTATTTTAACAGAAAAAGTGATACTATAAGAAAAGCTATATCAAAAATGATAAAGGAAAATGAAAATTACAGATTTAAAGAAAATGGAAAATATAAAATTTCAAGACATGGAGTAGAATGGTTATGCAAAAAATGTTTTAAACAGAAATATTTGGAACTATTAGAAGATTACAAAATGGAACTTACAGAAAAATATATAGCAGAGGGTTATCCATATGATATTTTTCTATAAAGCATACTAATATTAAAAACTTGAAAGGAAAATTAATGGTGAACAAAACGAAAATTATTAAAGCTAGAGTGACAGAAGACGAAAAATGTTTAATAAAAGCAAAAGCTAAAAGCTATGGATATAAAGATTTATCTAAATACTTAATTGATGCATCCATTTATGAAAAAGTTACTTTCACGGATATAAAAAATCAAAAATTAATTTACGATTCTTATGCAAGTAATACAAAAGAATTAAAGAAAATCTTAAAAGATATAAGACATATTATAAAATATAATACGCAGATAGATGATATGGCAGTTCAAAACATAAAATTAATGCTAGTAAATATTATGAGAAATCAAAAGAATATGTTAAAGTTAATTGATAAAAAACTAGACTTAGATGTTTGGCAAGAAGTAAATCGAAAAAAAGTACAGGAGGAATAGGAAATACCATATACTAAGAGAATACCACACTATGGTACACCGCAAGATTTAATAGAATATATCCTGGATGAAAAAAATTATGGTGAAAAAATAGCTGTTGCATCTTCTTTAAATTGTAATGTAGAAACCGCTTTATCAGATTTTATGAGGACACAAAAAAGATTTAATATGCAAGGAAACCGAGTAGCTTATCACATTATTCAAAGTTTTTCTCCAAATGACAGTATTACACCAGCACAAGCAAATAGAATAGGTAAAAAGCTTTGTCAGGAACTATATCCAAATTATGAATGTGTAATTAGTACTCATATGGATAAAGGTCATATACATAATCATATAGCTCTAAATGCTATTAACTTAAATGGAACGAAACTAAATGATAGATTAGGAGATACTAGAGAAGGATTATATGGACTAAGTAATACTAGCGATAAAATTGCAGCTCAGTATGGATGTTATATTATGCCTAAGCGAACATTTAGCAAAATAAAGAATAAGGATTACTATTATCAGTACAAAGAACAAAGTTGGAAACAAAAAATTAAAGAGGATATTGAAAATTTACTTATAAAATGCAGTAGTTTAGAAGAACTCTTAGAAGAACTATCTATATCAGGATATGAGATAAAAAGAGGAAAGTATATTTCAGTCAAAATAATGGGAATGCAAAGATTTGCTAGATTATCCACTATTGATAAAAAATATACAGAACAAAATTTATATAAATATTATCAATCACAAAATAATATAAAATTACTGGGAATTAAGACTTCGCAAAATGAATTCAATAGTATTTTATTTAGAAAAGCGAATGAATCTAAAGAGGCGATAGAGAAAACTCAATTAGCCATAGAAGGAAAGAGATATTGCCAATACCAAAAAACTAGGTATGAAGAAATAAAAAGATACTATCAGCTAAAGCAACAATTAGAATATTTAGATAAATATAATATAAAGTCTTTCAATGATATAGAAAATCAAATTGAAAATAAACGATTACAAATGAAATCTTTAAATAAAGATTTAAAGAAGAATAAAGATAAGTTTAATGAAATAATTGAGAGAACAGAAAAAGCACAGGATTATATTAAATTATATAAAGATTATCAATATGCCATGTCTTATAAAGAAATAGATGAAGATTATGTTTTACCAGCGGAAGTAGAATTGTTTTTGAGTATTCAAAACGAATTAAATATTCATTCTGTAGATGAAGCAAAACAATTAATCAAAGCTTCGAGATTAGACAGAATTACTATTAATAAGCTAAAAAAAGAAGTATTAGACTTGCAAAGAGAACTTAATCATTTAGATACTATTAAAGAAGAAAAGCTGTCTAATTCTAGCCTTTTTATTCATAATATAAAATTTGGTAGTAATAGAATTGATTATAAATTATCTAATGACGAATATTTTTGCATTAATTTGCCATATACAAAAGAAAAAGTATATATCAAAAAAAAATATACAGCTTTTAATGAAAAGCATCAGTACTATACTTTGTATTTAGTAGATGATAAAGAGTATGAGTTGTACGATGAAAATAATAAATTAATGAAAAATATAACCGGTATAGAATTAGAACAATATGTACTAGATAAAAAGAAAGAAATTGATAAAGGCTATAGTGAGATTAAAGTAGCTTGAATTTACCTTAGGATATCCTGAGGTATTTTTTTATACAAAGGAGGAGATAGAATTATTAAATGTTAAAATTATTTAGTTTATTTAGTGGAATAGGGGCTTTTGAGAAAGCATTAGAAAGATTAAAAATTCCACATGAAGTGGTTGGGTTCTCTGAAATAGATAAATATGCTATCAAGTCATATTGTGCTATACATAATATTTCAGAAGATTTGAACTATGGTGATATATCAAAAATTGATGCAAAGGCTTTACCCGATTTTGATATGTTAAGTTGGGGATTCCCTTGTCAAGATATTAGTGTCGCACGGAAAAATGAGTGGAATCAGAAAAGGGGAAACTAGAAGCGGACTATATTACGAAGGCTATAGAATTTTAAAGGAAAAAAGACCAAATTACAGTATCATAGAAAATGTAAAAAATCTTACAAGCAAAAGATTTAAAAATCAATTTGATTCGATATTAAGGGATTTGTCAGAATTAGGATATACAAATTATTGGCAAGTATTAAATGCTAAAAACTATGGAATTCCACAAAATAGAGAAAGAGTTTTTATTATTTCAGTTCGCAATGATATAGCACAAAGTGGATTCTGTTTTCCACCCAAAGTGCCTCTAATGTGGAAGCTTAAAGACTTTTTAGAAGATAATGTTGATGAAAAATATTATCTTTCAGAAAATGCCATTGGAAAATTAATTAAAAAAAGTAATAAGTTGATGAGAGAGATGCAAAATCCAGATATTACAGAAAATAGTAAAGTAAAAAAAATCATAGGCATGTACGATACAGAAAATAAAAAACATCAAGCAGGAAGTGTATATAATCAGAATGGAATTTCACCTACTTTAATTAATTCGGGAAATGGTGGAAATAAGCAACCTTTTGTACTGATTAAGCAAGGCACAAAAAGTGGTTATGCAAAAGCAAAAGTGGGTGATTCTATTAATATATCATATCCAACTAGCACCACGAAAAGAGGGAGAGTAGGAAAAGAAGTATCACAAACGATTCTCACCTCAGCTAATATAGCTACATTAGAAATAGATAAACCAATTTGTATTAATAATAAAAATAACAAATTGAGCATACAAGACAGAGTTTACGATATAGAAGGAATTTCTACAACTATTCTTGCAAGTAATTTTAAAAACAAAATAGCAGAAAAAGCAATAATTAATCTTAAAAATAATAAAGAGAATACTATCTTTGTGTCGGGAGAGGGAAAACAATATATACGAATAAGGAAGTTAACACCTTTGGAATGTTGGAGATTAATGGGGTTTGATGATGAAGACTTTTATAAAGCAAAAAAAACAGGAATATCAAATACTCAATTATATAAACAAGCAGGAAATAGTATAGTTGTAAACGTATTAGAATACATATTTGAAGAATTATTTAACATAGAAAAATTACAAAGATGTGCATAATTTTATAAAAAAAGGCTGACATATACATAAAGGAGCGTTATACTTATTAAAGTAAGTATAATGTGAGGAGGAAAAGATGAAAATAAAATTAATAGAAACAGATATAAATGGAAATGAAATTGGAGAAACAGAAATTGATATGGATATTACTAAAGAAGAGTTAGAAGAATATGAAGCACTATTTTGTGAATGCCACTATTTAGAACAACATCCAAATAGTAATGCAGAATATGTTGAAAAATACAATGGGGTAAATCATGGATGGATATGCCCAAAATGTAAGAAATTCACGCAAATTGGATAACTAATAAATGAAAAACTACTAGTATACTAGTAGTTTTCTATTATTTTTTATATTCAATGATATCTTGTAGTTTACAGTCTAATGCATAACAAATTCTTGCTAACAAATCAAGGCCTGTTCTCTGTATATTATTGTCAACGTAGCTCTTTACAGTATCATATCTACTATCTACAAGTGTTGCTAACTTATTAACAGTTATTCCTTTACTTTTCAATACTTTACTTAGAATTATTTGAACTTCGCCATAGTCTTTTCGTTCTACAATTCTTCTTTCCATATTATCCCACCTCTATTGTATATTAACATATAGTAAACATATTGACATTTCCCGAAAATATAGTTACTATATATATGCAATTGGAAGAAAATGGGAGGTGAATAAAATGAAAGATAGTGGATTAATTAGAAGCATGGATGAATTAGGAAGAGTTGTAATTCCAATAGAATTAAGGGAAAAGTTTGGAATTAAGAAAAAAGACTCAATCGAAATATTCGTTGCTGGTTCAAATATCATATTAAGAAAATTCGAACCTAATTGCATTTTTTGCGGGAAGTCTAAAGAGTTAATAGAATTTAAAGATAAATTAGTTTGTAAAAAATGCTTACTAAAGATAAAAGCAAACCAAAATTTTAAAAAATAGATAAGATATATTCGTAGCAACAACATCTTATCTATTAAAACTTGCATTATATACTTTTTATGATATATAATGAAAATGCTAGTTCTAAAATAATATAAAATTAACCAAATTGTATTAAGTTTTCATATCATCCCTCTTAGGACTAGCAAAATGTTCTAGGAGGAGCAGTAGCAATGTTCCTCTTAGATTTATTCTATTAGATTTTTTAAATCTTCATAATTAATATCTAAAACCTTACACAAAGCAATTAATTCAAAATCTTTAACAATCATTCTTCCAGTCTCAATTCGATTCAGTTGTGTTCTATCCAGATATACTGCGTGCAATTGCAATCTCCTACAGACTTCACCTTTGCTAAGTTTTATATTTTCTCTATAAGTCTTTATTAAATTTCCTATAACATTTGTCTTATTTTCATACTTTTTCAAAGAAACTTACCGTCCATTTATTTTTATATTGATTTTATAATAAATTTAATGTTAAAATAGCGTGTGAGACACGCTATTTATAGAATAAGATGCTACAATTTATAAAAAAGTATTCAAGAAGGGAGGAAGTTTTTTTTAGATTCAAAAAATATGCTAACAATATACTTCTATATACTGTTAGCGATAAATAATTATTTTGTGTTAAGTAAATAAAGAATCATTTGCTCTACTATAGATTTATCTCTGTTATTTAAAAGACTATAGTTTTCAATGATGTCTGGGGTTTTTATAATATTTTTAAATAGTAGTGTTGAAGAACACTTTGCTGTATTACAAATATTAATGGCATTATCCATACTTATACCTGCTCTGCCTGTTTCCACTTGTGATAAAAATTGAGCATTAATATTTAGTTTTTCAGCGAATTCTTCTTGTGTCAATTCTAATCCTTGTCTAATATCTTTAATATTTTGTCCAATTTTGACATTATTATTTAAGTTTGCCATTAACTCACCCCAAGTAATAGTATAATAAAGAAATACTAATAAATGAAATAGATTAAAACTATAATTTTGAATATAAAATATAGCTTTAATCTATAAAAAATGTTATGATATATAGACAAAGACTATAAAACAATAAAAAAAATCGAGTTTATAACTTTGAAAAATACAAAACTAATGAAATATGGAGGTTACAAATGAATATTATATCAAGCAATGACAAAGGGTTTATTGATTATTTTATAACTAAAGAGAAGGTTTTTTTGTATAATATATGTCCTGCTGCTTTTGAACATGAAGATTTTAAATTTTATATAGAATGGTTTATTGATGCTATATATGATAATAGTAATAATGAATATGACATAGAAAAAAGATTTACTTACTATTTTTGTAATAATTTCTCACTAAATATAATTTTTTTTACATATATTATGAGTAATAAATTTAGAAAAAGAGTTGAAAAAGATATTGAAGAGTATAAAAGAAAATATCATAAAAAACATATATAAATAAAAAAAGCAGTTACATTGAAGTGAACTGCTTTTTAGAATTAGTAAACAAAAATAATAAATTTATGAATTCATTATAATATAAAATACTATAAAAAAGATAAAAAATCAATAGCAAATCTTTCTAGTTCTATTTTTATTGTATATTATTTGTCACGCATTTCATCACCTGATATATTAAAATGCTTTTTTGGTTTTTGTACTCAAATTTCTTATTCTCTAATTTCTACTTAAACTCCATAAAAAAGCATCTAATGTAAATACATAAGAAAAGATATATCTAAAATATAAAAACGGCTTAAAATTTAATTTGAGCCGTTTACTTTAATATATAATATTTTTCTAATTATTCTTCTAAAATTATTTTAATTAATTTATAAGCTAATCTTTTTTGTTTTTCATCACATAAATCTAGCAATTTCTGAAAATCTTTTTCTAAATAACTTGAAGAACTAGTAGCAGTGCCACTCAAAATATCACTTTCAGAAACATCTAAAATTTCACAGATTTGGTTTAATCTTTTTAAATTAATATGATATCCAGCACTTTCAAGCCTACTTAAAAATGCAATAGAAACTTCTAATTTATCTGCCAATTCTTCTTGAGTTATATTTTTTGCCTTTCTCGCTTTTTTTAATCTCTCGCCAATGAGTTTGTAATCTAACATATTTATTCTCCATATAAATAAAAACCAGATAACTCTGGTATTTTCTAATATACTTAAATTATTTTACTTTTCTCTTAAATAAGTCAATCCTTATTAGTAACTTTAAATTCCAAGATGATTAAATTAATATCTTTTTTATATCATATTTGAAGGAAGATGTCAATATTTAAAAATTATTTTTGAAATATTGGTATTGCAATAATTCACCATAATCATTAAGAGAGATTTCATCAATTAAAGATATATTTTCTTGATTTTCCATAATAAATCTCCTTTTAGTCTTATCTCTTTCATAAATAATATTATAGATACGGTATATTGCACATCAATATTATACTATAAATTGGATACTGTGCCAACGCTTGAAATATTTTTTTATCGACAAAATTTTTTCTAGTTCTATTTTTATGTATGATAATTATTTTGAAGAGTATACAGGAGATAATAGAAGATTTTTTATATTTTAATATTGTGGAAAGGGTGAATTATAGATATAATTCAAAAAGAATGGAAATATGCAACTTTTTATAAAATATAAGTATCTTATACATAAAGAAGATTCGAGTAAACTTAAAGGAGATGATTACTTGGAAGAATTAGTTTTGAAAGCCAAAAAGAATGACAAAGAGGCTTTTACGCAAATAATATTAGTTATAAGAAATGATTTATATAAATTAGCAAGAGTAAGATTATCAAATGAAGAGGATATTCAAGATGTCATTCAAGAAACTATGATAGAGGCATATAAAAAAATAAAACAATTAAAAGAACCAACCAAGTTTAAATTTTGGATAATAAAAATATTAATTAATAATTGTAATAAGAAATATCGAAAAAAGAAGAAAGAAAATAGTATATTTAATGAATATGAACAAAACGGATATTACTTAGAAAGTTATAACAACATAGAAGACATTAATCATACATTGGATTTTTATAGAATGCTTAAAAACTTGGACTATGATGAGAGGACTATTATTATTCTATTTTACAATGAAAAATATACTAGTAAAGAAATAAGTGATTTACTAAATATGAATGAAAATACAGTAAAGAGCAAAATCTTTAGAGCTAAACAAAAAATTAAAAATAATTATAAAGAAGGTGTTAAGAATGGATGAACTGGACAAAAAGATAATAAGTGTTATTAATAGTAATATATGTGAACCTAATGGGTATCAAGCAACAATCAAGCAAGCATTATATATAAAAAAGAAAAATGCTAATTTTTATAAAGTAGCGATAATCATAATTTGCTGTTCAATTTTTATATCTAGTGTCGCTTATGCCAGTTACTATATAAAAAATATGTTTAATAATAGAGAGGGAGTTGAAACTGCAATTAACAATAATTACATAATCAATGGTTCGGGAGAATATCAAACTAGTAATAATATTTCTATCAAAGCAAATAATATATTAATGGATGATTATAATTTAGATATTAATTTTGATGTAAAATGCGAAGAGGAGTTAGATATTCATAATATAGAATTTCAAAGTATATTAATTACTGATGAAGAAAATAGAATTATATATGCTAAAGGTTCAAAAATATTAACAGAATTCATTGAAAAGAATAAGCTAAATATTGAAGAAGGCAATTTTAATGAGAAATATATTAATAGTGGAGCAAGTTCAAAAGTGCATAATACACAGAAAGGAAAAGTGCAACTAATATATAATTTAACAACAGATACTATGAAATATCCAAAAAGTAAAAAAATATTTTGTAGATTAGAGAATATAGTTATAGATAATCAATTATATAAAGGAATTTGGTGCATAGAGGAAAATATGCCAGATAGTTTTCAAAATAGGCAAACATATACTTATCAAATTGTAGACAATACATATGAAGAAATTAAAGAAATTAAGATGGAAACATATATAACAGGAACCAATATTTCTATTATATTAGAAAAAAATAATGACAATAATGAAGAAATATTAAGAATATTAAAAGAACTAGAAAAAGAGAATAGTTCAAATGAAGTTGCGAAAACAGAAGAGTATGAAGGACATTTAGTAAGTAAAGCATATAAGGAATATATGATGCTAATTAATCCAATAAATAATGTTTATATTGAAAATTCAAATAAAGAGAGGTTTTATATTACTAAAAATACAAGTGCTAATGGTGAACTATTAGGGGAAGAAAAAGATGGTATTTTAAAATATACAGATACTTTAGATTTGACAATTTATGATTCCACAGACACATTAACTTTACATTTTGAGTATAATAAAAAACAGTATGATATTAGATTAATAAGAAATCAATAAAAGAAAGGGAAGCAATTTGCTTCCCTTAGAAGGGTTAGGGAATAATATTCAAATCAAACTGTAAGAGAGTGTGAGTTTTGCAGGAGTACGGGGAGTAGTAGAGTATTTTGTGAATACTTGTATTTTTTGCCCCTTTTGTACCTTGAGTGTTAATCCAGCGTGCTGCACAGAGCCACAGTCGCACATAGAGACACTTTTACCAGAAGCTAATACCCTACCAGAAGGATATTCACGAATTTCCATATATAAAACATATGGATTGCCATGACTTGCCGTTGCATCTGCATAAACGGTTAGGCTACCTGCGCTGCCAATAGTTTTTACAGGAGTCAAATTTTGCCCGTCCAAATAGAAGCTCCCAACTGTATGCAAAGACGTTTTATACCACGTTTCCACACCAGCATAGGGAACGATGGGATGCTCATCCGAAAATGTAAAAACTATATTGTCAGAATCGACAGAAATAGGGTTACAATCAGTTGCATGAGCCACATTGGTAATGCTCAAGCCTAAGATGACAGAAAGGAAAAATGCATATAACCGTTTCATAAGAGCCTCCTTATAACTTGTATTCCCTAACCCTTCTATCTTAAATCAAGATAATTACCTTGATTAAGATATTAAATTTTATCAATTATACAATTCTTATAATTTATAGTTATAAAAAGTCACAAAAAGTTACAAAAAACATTTTGCGACTTTTTATGATTTTTTGCAACTTTTTGTAGATATATATATATCTATATTTATAGAGGTGAAACAACATGGTAAATGTTTTGATTGCAGATGATAATTGGAATTATGCAAGAAATTTAATGGCTTTTATAAATGAAAAATCGAATAAAGTAAGAGTAACTAATATCACAATTAATGGAGAAGAAACGTTAAAAGTCTTAAATGGAAACAATCTTATAGATATTGTTTTATTAGACTTGAAGATGCCAATATATAGTGGAATTGAAGTGATTGAAAAATTAGATAGAGAACAACGAGAAAAATACTATAATTCATTTATTATTATATCAGGGGAATTAGAGCTAATGAAGGATTCGGAAATTCGTTACAATCAAGTTGTAAACCGAATTTTGCCAAAGACATTAAGTATGGAACAGATTGTAGAACAAATAAATGGGCTAATTATAGAAAGAGAAGAAAATCAAGATTTAAAAAATATAAAAGCGAAAATTACAAACGAACTTTTATATCTAGGATATGATTTTTCAAATAAGGGAACCAGGTATTTAATTGAAGTTATTGAATTAATTTATATTAGAGGAGAAAACTTTATGGAGAATTTAAACAAGTATGTTTATCCAATTATTGCTCAAAGATATAATCAATCCACTAATAACATAAAGTGTAATATAATTAGAGCTACTGAAAATATGTATTACAATTGCAATGAGATGAAATTAGTTAATTACTTTTCGCTACAGATGATAATGAAACCCAATATTAAAACTGTTATAAATACAGTTTTGATAAAAATAGATACAAAGTAACTTAATATATCTTTTAAAACTAACAACTGCATAAGACGATATATATGGGAGGAAAAATGAAGAAAAAAGTTGAAATTTTTATAATAATTATATTAATACTTGTTGGTTGCGTTGTAATAATAGGGGTGGGAAAAAAAGTTTGAACAGAGGAAGAATGAAAATAAGCAAGTAGAATTTGTTAATAAGCAAAATAATTATAAAAATATTTCTGAGTAATTGACTAGTATATATTTTCTACTTTTTTCTACTTTTTTGACTAAATATTATCAGTGCGTTATACTAAATACATATTCTCTTTATGAGCTAATTGTTTAGAATCCTTTTTGGATTCTAAATTATTAGAAGGATTTAATGGGGCAAACTAAAATTATAATGGAGGTTTTTTTATGAGTATTAATGTGAAACGGATGATTTCCGCATTAGTGGGAATGGCTATGCTGTTCGCCCTGGCAGTGCCAGCGTTCGCGGCTGAACCCGTGGAAGAGCCTGAAACTTATGCAGAGAGCAGTGAGCTTTCCAGTGGAGATGAAATCACTCCTTATGCAACCAGCCTGTGCACCAGAGTTGGAGGTATTCCTGCGGGTGGCTCCGTTACCATCACCTTTGACTGTCCGAATCTGCTCAGAAATGACATCGTTCTTAATGTCTCTGCAAAGACAGGAGAAGGACTTACGTCTAAGCTACATATGGACTATTCAAGCGTGGGAGACCACTATACCTACAATGTTACTGGGGAGCTGCAACCCCACTCACTGACATACAGGCACCAGAGCTATGGTACAAAGACTGTTGTCTTGCATAATGTGGGAAATAACTTTATCACTTATTACTTCTCGGTAAAGAAAATCTAAATCAACATTTTTGCCCCATTAAACCTTAGGAGTATCCGATTGATTTTGGGTACTCCTACTTTTTTGTGTCTAGCATAGGCAACAACTTGAGGAAAAAAGCTTTTTGCGGTGTCTAATAGTAGTAAATGGCAAGTAGGTCTTAGTGAAGAGAAAGGCTAAAATAAGCTAAAGTTGTCAAATCTCGGTTTGATGAAAGAAAATTACATATAAGGCTGAGTTAAACAAAAGAAACATAGTAATTTATAAAGCTGAACAAAAAGCAAAATAAAACACTAGTAAATAAATTACTAAGGCATTAACTAACTGCATGATACTAAATAATACACTAAAGCTGTGGTGTGATAATAGAAGCATTAAAAAAGAAAAGTCAAAGCTTTTCTTTTCGATTTTTATTTCTAATTTACTTTCCCTATCTTATTAAATGGATAAAAACGAATCCATACTTTACTTTCTATTTTATCAATTGGAATACAACCGAATTCTCTACAGTCCAAAGAATTAGCTCTATTATCTCCTAATGCAAATACACATCCTTCAGGCACTATAAAGTCACAAAATGGTATTCCACCAGATACGCTATCTGGTGTTTCTGTACCAGGTATCAAATATTCTTCTTTTAGTTCATCACCATTAATATATACTTTTCCATTTTGTATTTGTACATATTCCCCTTGCAAGGCTATAACCCTTTTTATATAACTTTGCTTACCTATTTCTAATGTATAATAAGTAAATTTTTCCCACCAACTATCTGGTTCTTTTTCATATCTAGCAATAGGGTTATTTAAATCGATATTTTCTGAATTAGTATATTTCTTTATACTTGGTGCTTCAAAAGTTATTATTGTACCTCTAATTGGTTCCTCTTTTATAGTTCTACTAAAACGATTTAGAATCAATCTATCTTTTTCGTATAAAGTTGGATACATTGAACTTTGTTCAACTACTGTTGGAGTTCCTATATAATATTTAATTATTATTGATAAAACGAATGCAATTAATATACAGAAAAACCATTCAAGAATGCTTTTGAATCTTTTAGTCATTTCTTATTTACAACTCCTTTTTAATATTCGAATTATTTCTTTGATAAAAACTTTACTTGTAATTTTAGGACAATATGGAAAATATTTATCTAAAACATCACTATTGGTATTTTTTATCATTACATTAATAGATTTTTGTATAGACCACTTAATATGACATATTGTTTCATTAGTCTCTTTGGCTATTTCAGAATATAATGAATTTTGAATATTGTACAATAAATTTTCATTTTCAATGCTTTTAATTATACATTTATAGATATATGTGTATCCTTTACTTGTTCTATTAAAGTTAAAACTTGATAATAAATCTTGTATTTTTTCCTCTATTCTAACAGTATTTTGCAATTCAATTATTTCTATTAAACTACTATAGATATCTTTTAATCTTAATGGTTTAACTAAAATTTTGCTAATCATAGTATAATTGCTAAGTGTAATTTTATTTAAAAGTTCGTTGTTACCGGATATTATTAATATTTTAAAATTTATTTTAAGTGAGTGGCTTATTTGATTTAATGTTTCGATTCCATTCATTTGAGGCATATTTAAGTCTAAAATTATTAAATCTATGTGGTGTTTATATAGTTGCCCTAATAATTGCTTGCCATTTTCTACTATAGCGACAACATTTATAATTGGACTAATTTGTTTTAAATATTTATATAAATTTTTGGTGAAATTAACATTATCATCTGCTATTATAATATTGTACCTATTCATAAGATTCCTCTATAATATACCGTATTTTATAATATATTTCAATCTTTTAGATAGAAGATTGATTAAATTTTATTATTCGAACTCAATAAATGAATAGCTAAAATTTTTAAAAATACTAAAATATTTTATTATTAGTATACATTAATAATAAAACTAAAAAAGTAAAAAAGAGTTATAAGATACACAAAGTTACATTAAGTTACATTCTTTTAAGAATCCAGAGTTCTAATCTTTTATAGTATAAAAATTAGTTGAAATAAAAAGAGGAGAGCAAAGACTTGCTCTCCCCCCATGAGGTAGAAAATGTCTAGTTAAGATTTAAGCTCCTTATCCATTATATTGATGCTCTTCTTTTTTTGCTTAGCCAGTAGTCCAATAGAGTGTGCCAGCGAAGTAACCCTTGTCGGCGGCTGAGAATACAACTTTGTACACTTTGCCATCGCAGTTGCTAATAAGGGTATCAGTCTTGGCACCCTGACCTTTGGGGAGTGTTGTTGTGTTGCTGGGCCACCAACCACCTTGTTTGGTGGTCTCAATCTTGATGACCGAAGTTTCATTCGGTCTAATGGCGTTATTGCCCACGAACTTTAGCGTTGCTCCCTTGGGAGGACAAATGTACGTGGTATAAGGGTCTCCTTTAGTGAGCGGAGTGCCACCATAATCGATGAGCTGATTATTGCCGGGCCCTTGCCAATACAACGGAGCGACAGCTCCGTTGGCGGTAATAGCCGCCGTTCCTTCCTCGGTGGACGTTACTTCTGCTGCAAACACGTTCAGCGACAGAACAAGGCACATAGCAATCGCCATAAGCATAGACAGAAGGCGAGTACCTTTCTTGTTAAAACGCATAGAAAAACCTCCAAATGACATTTCTACCTCATGTATAAGGAACTTAGCAAATATTATAGGCTAAAAACAATGAAAAAAGCTAAAAAGATACAAAAAGTTATATTAAATAAGATATTTGACGAATTTTGTAGTCTAATAATCTTTCTAATCATGAGAACTTTGGCTGAATTTTAGTCCAAAATAAATATAATTGTATATTTATAAAAAAAATAGTTGTAACTACCAAGTTTCGACAGACATTTCAAGGCACTATATATATAATAATTATGAAATTTGTCTGTTGAATTTTGTAGCAAAATAAAATTCAATCGGACTAATATTCTCACCACTAAAATATACTATTATATTTGTTTAGAGTTTTATTAGTAGGCAAATTTTATAGGTAAAGGAGGGGAGTCTTTTAGGGGAAAATAATCTTATTACATTTTTTACCATCGAACTTTCTTATCAAACGAATAATATAAAATTGAAAACACTAGAATGATTCTTATTATGTTGTAAAAGATGTAAAAAGATGTTGCTTTTAGTCTTAGCATTATTTTGCCCATTTTAATGCTGGCTTCAAATTTCAATTAGATAGATTTCTAAGATTGAAATTTGGAGGTTAGTGTCTATGAAAGACTATTTAAAAGAAAATTTATCAAAAGGGGAAGATGACGAAATACGAGGTATAATTTGGAAAACAGCACAAAAATATAAACTAAACATCTATCACAGAAAAAAGATGAAAATGGAGTGTATAGATAATATAGATGGACCTGTAAGCGATACATACAAAATAGAAGAAAATCAATTATTAAATATTGAGGGGGGATTGCACCCTTTTTTAGAAGAAGAAAAATTAGTATTAGTAAACAAATTAGATAATTTGTTAGATGATTTAGAGTTATCTGGAATAAAACGAACATTGACTTTTGGAGAAAAGTTGGTGTTCGTTTTAGTATATGTGCATAAGGTGTCTCAAAGCCTTGCAGCTAAACTACTAAAAGTTCAAAGAAAGACAATATATAACCGTTGCAAATCTATAGATAAAAAAGTGAAAGGAGAAATAAAGAAGTATGGAAGATAGATTTAATAATTATACATTGACTAACGAAGAAATAGAAAGTATATTGCAAAAATATAAAGATGTGATAAAAAAAGCAGCTAAGGTCAATGGAAAATTTGATGAAGACTGTGAACAAAAAATAAAAATTGCTATTTTTAGAAAGCTAAGTAGGCATAGAAATAAAAAAATTAAAAAATTTTTTAGAAAATTACTCATTTTTTGAAAAATGGAGGCACTTACCTAGTAGAGGGGTAAAAAAAATTACCCCAAAATGGAGGTGAGTGCCTATGATAAAAATTTTGATGATTTTATTCATTGTAATTTTATTACTAAGTATTGTAGCAATTATAAATACTATTCGTCTAAAAAAATTAAAAAAGAAATTTAAGAAAAAGACACCTAGGTTATCATCACTAAAGGGAAAAGATTTTAAAAACTATATAGATAATATTACAAAAAATTTGTAGTTATCTATATGAGTTTTCATGCTCAAAAAAAGGAGACAGATTTTTGCATTTTGGAGGAAAAGAGTGGACAAATATACAAGAAATCAAAAAATATGTGAATTATATTTTATAGAGAAAATGACTTTTTCGGAAATTGCAACAGAAGTAAATATTTCTATTAGTCAAGTAAGCCGAATTGTAGGAAAGAGAGAGGAATATAACAAGGAAAAGAATCGAAGAAAGGAAGAAACAAAGGAAAGACATAAGATGAGCAAAAGAAGATTTAAAGCTAAAAATAGAAGTACGCAAGTAAATGAAAAAGCTATCCTGGATTACATTCACAATCAAGACTGTAGAGAGTTATCTGGAAGACAAACTATTAATAATCGAGCATTTAGAAAGTGTAATTCTAGTATTTATGATTACTATGAACAGACAAATGAATATAGGCTAAAAGAAGAATTTAAGGATAAAACTTCTTATGCAGTGCCTAAAAAAGTAAAAATGAGTTAGGAGGAGAATGATGGTAAAACAAAAGATATATGTAGTTAGTGACATTGATGAATTTAAAGAATGGTGTGAAGAAAAAATAGGAGACAGGATAACAGCAGAGGACTATATAGAATTAGAAAAATTAAATGGTAAAGACGTTCACATAGTACAACATCCTTTTGATAGTTATTCTATAGGTACATCTGTTATAGAATATGATATTTATGCTAAAAAATCAAATAGGTGGGAGAGAAATGATATTATAAAAATAGTAGATATAGATATAAAAGAATTATTAGAAGAAGATGTAATAGAAGAATTAGAAGAAAAAAAGGATATATTGGCTTTTAAGGTAATCGATGCGAAAAAATTTTATAATGAAATTTTAAATGATATTGAAGATTTAGAATTTATTTGCATGATATATATGCTAGGAAGACAACGAAATAATCCTGATATCTATATTATAAATGATGCTAGTGACTACTTTAAAATATTATTTAGAGATGGAAAAATTAATCTGGTTCGAGGATTACCAGAATCCATATTAAATAAAGAAAAAGTATTAGCATTATTTAGAGAGAACATAATCACAGGTGTTAAATGTGAATATATAAAAAAATCAAATAGTATAAAGTTTGGAGAACAGCAATATTTTTTAACTAATGGAAGCAATAATTTGAGAGGAGTCACAATAAGGGAAGATAAAGAAAGATATATAGCAACGACATATTTAAAAAGCCCAAATAGTATAGTGATTCCTACTAGAGGACTTGGAAAAAATGAAAGAGAAGCTATAACAAATCTAAAAAATAGAGTAGCAAGCTATTTAGGTCATGATACAGAAAAAATAATCAATTTATATCAAAAGCAGATTGATAAAGAAGATTACGATTATTAATTAGAAATACAAATGAAAGGAATGCAAGCCTAGTTAGGCTTGTTTTTTTAGGTATGGTTCGCTATGGAAAATAAAGATAATAATCAATTGGGAATGACTATAGACGAAGCAAGAGAACTATTAGGTATTGGTAGAAATTTAATGCTACAATTAGTAAAAGTAAAAGGATTTCCAGCAATTCGCTTTAAAAAGAAAATAATTATAAATAGACAGTTACTCCCAGAATGGTTTGCAAAAAATTGTGGTCAGTATGGAAATTACCATTATTGATAGGAGAAAAGTATAGTTTGAAGGGCTGACTTATTATTAAATGGGCGTTATAATGATGTTTGATAATAGGGAGGCTCTTTAGGCTATTATTTTTTTCTAACACCAAAGAAGGAGGGTAATGTGGAAAAAATAAATAGAGAAAGAGCACCAAAAGGAACAGTTACAGTCAGAACAAAAGCAAATAGTTTTGAGGCAAGAGTAACTCTTGACTTAACTGCAATAACGGAAGGAGTTGGTAAAAATCCAAGACTTTCAAGAACTGCAAAGTCAGAAATAGAAGCAAGAAAAAGGCTAGGAGAAGAAATTGCTAATATATACTTTGAGGTTCAAAAGAGGGTGCAAAGAGAAAAAATATTTTCAGATGAATGTAGTCAACAATTAGAATACTTTGCTGAATATAAAGAAGCAAAGATTAAAAGGGAAATGGTAGAACTAGCTGATGATTATACATTAGTTCCTAATATGGCAAAAGAGTGGCTTAACTGGAAAAAAGTTCAAGTCAATCCAAACACAAACAAAACAATAGGAGCTAAGACAGTAGAAGCATATGTATATACTATTCAGGGACATATAATACCAGACTTACAAAACAAGCACATAGGAGATTTAACAAAAGAATTTGTAGAAGATTATATTAGTAAAAAAAGGCAAATCAGTGTTAGAGTGGCTAAAGACATATATTTACTTTTAAGATGTGTATTAGTTTATGCAAGAGACAAAAGAAAGTTAATTGATGAAGTTCCAAAATTTGAGTTGAAATTTCCAAAAAAGAGACGAACGGGAAAAGTTAACATTCCTTATTTGACAGAAGAAAGACAAAAAGTATGGTTAGATTACTTTGAGGAAGATGGAAGGGAATTTGCATTATTATATGCAACTCTTCTTCAAACTGGAATGAGACCAGAAGAAGGGTGTGGGCTAAAATGGCAAAGTGTATCATTTGAAAATGATATAATTACTGTAGAAAATGCATATAAGGACATAAAAATATATGATGAAAATATGAAGACTATAGGGCATGAATATAGAGACGATGACTTAAAGACCACAGAAAGCTATAGAACAATTCCAATGACAAAAAGATTAAAGACAATGTTAATGCAACTAAAAGAGGAAAAGCAACAAAGATATAAAGAAGAAGGAAAAAAATGGAAAGAATCTGAATATGTATTTCTAAACGAAAAAGGAACACCATATGTGCCAGAACGTCTAACTAACAAGATGCCAAAGTTTATTAAGAAATATAATTTAGAGCATATGACAGTATATGGTCTTAGACATTCTTTTGCCACTCTAAATAGTGAAAAGGGAATGGATAAAGAAGTGTTAAGAGAATTGATGGGGCATACTGATTTTGAAACAACAGAGTTTTACTATATTCACATCACAGAAGAAAGAAAGAAAAATGAATTCAACAAAATACATAGTAATGATGATAGTGAAGAAACTCAGGGGAAAATTACTCAAAATAAGGGGAAAAAATACTACGCAAAAAGAAAAATAAAACTTCTCAAATCCGCTTGAGAAGTGTGGTACAGCCGACAGGACTTGAACCTGCAACCTTTCGGTTCGTAGCCGAATGCTCTATCCAGTTAAGCTACGGCTGTATATATAAGAAAATATTATAATGCCAACTATAATATTTTCTATTCAAAAGATATTTAAGGGGAAATTCGGGGGAAAAGATTTATAGCAACCCCTGAAACCAACTAAATATCAACGATTGTAAGCATGTGGGTGTCCGGTTCGTAGGCTCGCATTTTATCCAGCTAAACTACAGACGCATATTATAGCAATGCAGTAATGTTAGTAATACAGTAACTAAATTATTGGGGAACTTTTGGGGAACGCTATTTTGAAAGGTGCCCTAAATCCCTTTAAATCAAGCAATGTATAACTGAGCATTTGGTTCGTAGCCGAACGCTCTATCCAGCTAAGCTACAGTTGCATAACACAACTATTATACAAGGAAAAATAAAATTATTCAATAGAAAATCAAAAAAAATGTTGCAAACTTTAAAAAAATATGATATAGTATATAAGTGATGAGAAAAATCGAGGCGTAGCGCAGTTGGTAGCGCGCGTGGTTTGGGACCATGAGGTCGCAGGTTCGATCCCTGTCGCCTCGACCATTTTTTACCTTTTTTCAAGGGAATTTAAAAGAATTTATAAAAATTCAAAAGTTATGAATTATGCTATTTTTCAATAAAAATGAAGAATAGCATAATTTTTTTGCATTCTAAAAAATTCTATAAAATATGCTCATTTTCTTCAACAAAAAATTTCAACAAAACTTTTTCAAGTTCAAAAAAAGCTTCAACAAACTTCAACAAAAAGATTTTTTGCTAAATATCAATAGTTTTCAAAGTTCTTCAAATTAAAAGAAAGGAGAACTTATTCAAATGGAATTTATCCCATATAAAGCTAATGAATGTTTTGAACATCTATATTATCAAATACCTATGGAATTATTCTTTAATAAAAATTATAAAGATAAGCTAAATTCGGATAGTAAAATTCTTTATGGATTTTTATTAAACAGATTAACTTTATCTAGAAAGAATAATTGGTTTGATGAAGAAGGTAATGTATTCTTAATATTTACTAGAAAAGAAGTTCAAGAATTATTAAATTTATCAGATAAAACTGCTACAAAAGCATTCAAACAATTAAAAGAATGTAAATTAATATATGAGAAAAAACAGGGATCTACTAAACCTAACTTAATTTATGTAGGAAAAATAGAACATGATAAAAATCTTATGAAAGTGATTCGTAAAAATTACGAGTCAAGAGTCGGAAAAACTACGAGTCATGACACGGAAAATTTACGACCTAACTATAACAATAATAATTATAACTATAAAGGAAAGAACAAATATAGTTTTCAAAATTATGAACAAAGGCATTATGATAATTTAGATTTTTTATATGCAAATAATTTGCATGAAATATATGAAAATTAGAAAAAAGGAGAAGTTAGATATGGAAAGTGAAGAATTAAAAGAAAGATTAATTGATAAGAAAACAGGAATTGAATATATAAAAAAAGGTGATTATTATTTTCCAAATCTAGTTGATTCAGCTAGTGTAAAAGCTAATGAACTTGGTAAATATGGGAAGTTAAGATTAAAGTATTTATTAGAGCATAAAAAAGCAGAATATACTTGTTTTTGGCTTGATAATAAATTAAGAAGTCATTTATTAGAAATAGATAAAACAGCCAATGAAAGATTTAATTTATTAATGAAACAATTTACAGAACAAGAAAATATAACTGAAGAATTAAAAGCAACTAATCAAATGGAATGGGTTTGCAGAATGAATAATATTAAAAATCGTGTTGAAGAAATTATATTTAATGAACTAATTTATGTTTAATCTTATGTTTTTTTAGGTGGTAAAGAAGCATACTTTTTCTTAAAAAAATAGGTATTTTAAAGTGAGTACTTTGTAGATTTCTTGAATATGCAAGCAACGTATTTGTACTCACGCCACAAATACCAACAAGAATGGGACAAGTCCCAAACCCTAATAAGAAAAAACAGAAAGTGAGATGAAAATTTATGAGAAATAGAAATATAAAAATCAATGTGTTTTTAAATGAAGATGAAAACAGAATTTTAGATGAGAAAGTAAAAAAATCTGGATTGAATAAATCAGAATTTTTTAGAAAAATAATTTTAGACTATCAGCTAAAAGAAAAACCAGATGAAAAATTTTATGAAATACTTTCACAACTTCGAGGTATGGCAACAAACTTAAATCAAATGGCAAGAACTTATAATAAATATCAAGGATATATGAGAGAAGATAAAATCAATCCTTTATTAAATCAAATACAAAATTTTATACTAGCATTACAAGAAGTTTATCTTATACCACAAAAGGAAAAGAATGTAAGTGGGTGGTAATAGATTATGGCTGTAACAAAAATATGGAAAGTAAAAGAAAGATTAGATGCTACAATAGAATATGCAGTAAATCGGAGAAAAAACAGAAGAAAAATTATATGTATCAGGTATAAATTGTATGCCTGGTACTACTCTGCAAGAAATGAGAAATGCTAAAAAACAATTTTTCAAAACAACAGGAATACAATGTTTTCATGGAGTACAATCATTTGTAAAAGGAGAAGTAACAGCAGAACAGGCACATGAAATTGGAATAAAACTTGCTGAAGAATTATGGGGAGATAAATTTCAAGTAGTAGTTTCTACTCATCTAAACACAGATAACCTACACAACCATTTTGTTTTAAACTCTGTATCATTTTTAGATGGCAAGAGATTTTGTAATACTAAGAAAGACTATGCATTAATGAGAAAAACATCAGATAAACTTTGCGAAGAATATGGATTGAGTGTTTTAAAGCAAGAAGAAAGATATAATAAATATGCTACAAGTAGTTTGTATAAAGAACTAATGAAAGATTCCATTGATTATGCAATAGCAAATGCTAAAGACTATAACGAATTTATTAAAATACTACAAGATTTAGATTGTATTGTTACAGATAAAAACGAAACATTGTCTATAAGAAGAGAGCCATATAAACGAAATACTAGAATTGAAAGGCAATTTGGAAATAATTACTCAAAAGAAAAAATTTATAAAAGAATATTAGAAACACAGCCTGAATATCCATATTCTCCAGATCCATATTTATTAGCTAGCAGAAGTTATGAAAGATATAACAATGAAAAACAAAAGCATTTGCAATTTAAAGGCTCTATTTCATATTTAATTTTTCACTATGAGAAATTACTTGGTATCAATATAGAAATCGTCTCAAAACCTAATATAACGAAAATGACACCAGAATTAATACAAGCTATTAAAAAAATGGATGAATTTTCTAAACAAGTTAGATTTGTATGTAAAAATAATATCAATACAGAACAAGAATTACTTGATTATCAAAAATTAGCTTATGAAAAAATTAACCCACTAAAAAGTGAAAGAGAAAATCTATGGAAAAAACTAAAACGAGCTAAAACAGAAGATGAAAAGGTAACTATCGAAAGTCAAATTGTAGAAATATCTAAAAAGATTACACCACTTGCTGAAGAAATAAAACATTGCAATAATATTACATTAAGGTTAGAAAAAATTAAGCAATTTGAATTTCATCAGAAATTGGAAAATGAGAAAAAAGAGTTTGAAAAAGAACAGACTAAAAAGAAGAAAGATAAAAATAGAGATAGGTAGGTTAATATATAAAACGATATATTGCTAAAATATACTAGCAAAAATTTAAATTTTGCTAGTATATTCTTATATTAGATTATAATTTTCTTTAGATTTTATCTATTAAGTCTTTAAAAAAATGTTTAAGTTTTTCTTGAGTTTCATTAAATAAATCCGTATTTATTTTAGGAAACTCTTCATTTCCGAAGATTCTATTTTCAATGTATTTTTTATAGCTTAGTTCTATTTGAACTGTTTCTACATTATCAGTAGCATATTTTCTTATGATATATCCACCACTATAAGGTTTATTTAAACTAGTCAAAAATCCTTGACTTTCTAAAGAATTTTTGACTAAATTTGTAAATTCAAAACTTGCAGTTTGCTCATTTCTATTACCTAAAACTATATTTCCTTCAATATCTTTTCCAAAACTATGTAAATCTATCAAATAGATTTTATTAAATTTTGTTAATTTATTATTTAAAGCATTAGAAATAGATTTATGATAAGGAATATAATAGTTTTCAAGTCTGTTATCAATTTCTATAGAATCTAGTGATTTTTTATACATTTCATAGTTAAAAGTTGTTTTAGTATAAACATAGTTTTTTATATAAGAGTCATTTTCAGAATTAGATATTTCTCTGTTTGGATCAATTACATATCTACTGATATTATTTATAATCGTTGTTATTCCTAAATCTTGTAAAAAATTATATAATTTAGGTAAATACCAATCCATATTTGCAAGTATAATATTATCAGCTAAATTATCTTTCATCTCTTTTGGTAAATATGTTCCACTATGAGGAATAGAAACAACTATTGGTATTTCATTTTTAGTTTCATTCCATATATCAAACTTATTCATACTTTACACCTTTTTTATATGTTATATTCTTTCAACTTTTCCATATATTTTTTAATACTTTCATCATTTATAGCTTCAGGAGATATACTACAATGTTCCATTATTTGTTTTTCGATTCCTAAAGAACAATCAATTAAATGATTAGCTTTTTCTTCATTAGACCATACCGATGATACTATATTTTTATATCTTTTTTTAACTTCTTCTAATCTTTCCCTTAATGATGTAACTCCATATGGTGCTACTCTTTGATCTGCATATAACAATATTTTCACATCATATCTTTCTGAATTTAAAGTTTCTTCACTTCTTTTTGAACTTTTTCTGTCTATAATGTCTACTTCATAATCTTTTAATCCTTCTTCTGTAGCTATTACTAAATTTATCTTATGAGAATCTCTACCATATTTATCTATATATTCTTTTCTTATTTTTCTAAATTTCTCATCTTCTATTTCATTATCTGATATTTTAGCCATATTACCCATATCATGTAATAAACTAGCTCGTATAATTGCCTCCCTATTTATTATTGTTTCATTCCAATTATCCATTATTAGATTACTACATGAAGCCACTCGTAACATATGCATTTGTAAATTTTCTGGTAAATGGTATTTATTATAAATTTCTATAATATTCATTTTCTATGCTCCTTAATTCTTATTCTTCATAATTCCAAATACTTAAATGTCCTTTTGTTTTAATTGGATTATCTAACACTTCAATATTTTCTAATACCCAAGCATACCTTCCCTCTTCATATTTGCCACAAATATACTCTCTATGATTATTATTTTTCATATCTTCTACATATTCTTTAGTCATATAAATACAATCAACCAAATTACACTTGCAGATAATATTGCCATAATTTAATGGAGTTTCTTTTACTAATTCCATAAATTCTTTATCTTCTCTCCACTCTTTAGGTATTTTTGTACTACTTGCATGAATGTATAATTCGCCTCTATAAGATGTTTTCCAACTTCTTGTTTCTACTTTCTTTATATTTTCTTTAATTAATGTTGCACATGGCTCTGTTAAACTTAATACTTTCATTTTCTCTCCAAACTATTTAATAATATTTCTTTGCTAATTTTACAGCTTCTTCTATTTGATTTTTACCTACTTCTCCCCAATTTAATAATTCTATTGTTTCTTTTGGAGATTTGAAAACTCTTTTATATAACTTTCCATTATCTAAATCAGGTCTATTTTCAAAAATTTCATCAATTTGAGCAATCATTCGTACTTGAGCATATGGTTTAATTCCATTATTTTCATCTACTAACTGATAACCTAACAAATGAATATTTTTTATTGTTATATTTGCTTCTTCTACAAATTCTCTTTTTAAAGTATCTTCTATAGATTTATCTTCTATTTCAGGTCTTCCTCCTGTTAATTTGTATATTCCATTATCTATTCTTAAAAATATATTTCCATCCTCATTAAAAACAATTCCATAAACTTGTTTTATTTCTATATCTTTTGGAAATTTTCCATTACACCATTTATAACTAATCATTAAATGTTTCTCCGTTTAAAATAATTTTTTATATTTCTTGACTTTTTCTATAAAACTAGAGTATAATAAAGATAGAAAGTAAGCAAACACAGAAATGTGTGTTGCCCAAAATTAATTGAGAAAAACACTACACTGCCTGCCAGCAAATGTGTAGTGCTTTTTTTATTTTATATGCTTATTAACCCATTGTATGTATATAATACATAGCAAGGCTAAATTTATTGTTATTGAAATCATTAAACCTATTACTAGGAATGCAAAAATTTCTAACATAGCCTCACCCCCTAACTCTTGATAAGAAATCAAGGTTGAGGGCAACACACACATCTGCTAAACTTACTTTCTATGATAAGAATTTTATAACATTTCTTTTAAAATGTCTATAATATTTGCATAATTATTTATTTTTCTCTATCCATTCACAAAATTCTTCTTTAGTTATTTTATTTTCACGATATAACTTTAATTGTTCTCTTGCATCTTCTTTCCATGCAAGAAATTCTACTTTTGTTATTAACTTATAATCTTTATCTGCACGATATACTTGAGTTATTCTTCTTTGATACTCTCTTTTATATGTAAGTTCAGCAACATCTTCCACTATTTTATTATCATAAGCTTTACGGGAAGCATATGATTTACAATTTGGACTTCCATCTGCATTAGGTAATTCACAATAAACTTCTTTTCCAGAGTATTGTAAATAATATCTTCCACAATTTTGACATGTACTAATATTTCTTTTTGAGTTTTGTATCAAGTCACTTAATGCTAGAAATGCTAAAGCAAAATGTGATGAACTTTCATATATATAGCAAATAGGATTATCTTCTTCTTTATTAGCAATATCATATGCTAATTTTTCAATTTGCTCATTAGTCAAACTAGAAGGTACTTTCTCTGATAAACTTTTTCTAATACTTACATGTATTTGTGAAGAAAATCTTTCTAATAAATCAATAACAGCAGAATATGCCATGAATTTATAATATTTATCTAAATCTAAAAAGCTATTATTTTCATGTAAATCAAATACAAAATCAACCGTTTTTTTCATATCATTTTGAAATTTGATGTAATCAGTATTTATTAAATCATATGCTTTATTATAATAATCTAGAAATTTTTTTGTAGATGTATATCTAGTTTTATATTCTACAGGATATTTTTCTTTAATTTTATCTATGTAGTTAAGTCCTTCTAGTCCATAATAAACAAAGAAAGTTTTATATGCATTTTCTGGACTTGAAAAGTCAGCATTTAAAAAAGTCAGTATATAACTTCCATAAGCTGTATTAAACATTTGCTTAACCATTTTTGATTTTTTAGTATCTTGTTCTAAATCTAGTTCCACTTGATGAGAATATTCATTGTCTTCTTCAGCTAATGTAATTTTTGATTTGTGCAAAAACAATGTTGTATAATAATTTTCAATATTATGATGAGGATCAAAAATCATTGATATACTATCTTTTGGAACATTTACATTAAATAAATTCATAATTTTCTCCCTTATACTTGTGTTAGAAATTTAAAATATTTTTAAAAATTCATTGACATTTAAAATTTATTATAATATAATGCAAATGAACTTGAAAAACATTTATATATTTCTCACTTAATATTATAGAACTTTTTCTATATTCAGTCAAGAGGAATAATCAAAATAAGACGAAAGGAGGGAAATTTGTATGAGAACATTAAATGGTACAATATTTTTAGAGACGAAAGACATTAGACAAGCATTAAAAATTGGAAATAAGACATGTTTAGAATTATTTCATAAAAAAGATTTTCCAGCAAAAAAAATCGGTAAGTCTTGGCTTGTAATGGAACAATCTTTTAAAGAATATTTTCAAAATAATGAAATTACACATGATTAAACAAAAAAGAAGATTTAAATAAGCCCATTTAAACCTTCAAAAAACATTTTAAATCTCAAATCACAAGGATTACCTTGCATAAATGTTTCTGTATGTATTATAACATTAAAAAACTTAAAAAAGCAAGGTATTTCCTAAAATTTTAAGAAAGGACGGAAGTACATTGAAAATTAAAGGAATAACATCAGGAACTTATTTATTAAAAAGAATTAAAGATAAAAACACAAAATTATCTAGTAAAGAAATCTGTAATAGCTGTAAGTTAAAAAACACTTGCAAATATAGAAATATTAGTAAGTTTGAAAATGGTAAAGTATTTAACAACAATGTAGAATGCGAGTATTTCTATTTTATCATAACACCTAAAGCAGTATTAACAATAGGCAGAGATACAACTACAGGAAAAACAATGACAAAAACTTTTGTTGGAAAAGATGAAACGGAAGCTTTTAATAAAGCTTTAACTGAAAAATTAAAATTGGATCAAAATGGAGGAATTAAAATTATTACCAAAAGCAATAAAACGATAGTTGATTTAGTAGAAAGTGTATTAAAAGAGGATTTCAAGTTAGGCAAAATAAAACAAGCTACTTTTAAAAGAAAAACTGATACATTAAAGAAACTGCAAAAAGAAAAATTTACTAATATACCTATAACAAAGGTAAAAAGAGAAGATGTAATCAAATATTTAGAAAGTTTAAAATCATATTCTAAAAGTACGATAAAGCAAACCTATGAACTAATATGTATGGCGTTTGGACAAGCAACTTATGAAAGTATAATAACAGACAATTTTATGACTGGTTGGAAAAGGGTTGAAAAACCAAAAAGCGAATATAAAAGCCATCATAGAAAATCTCTAACTATAGAAGAACAAAAGAAATTAGTAGATTATCTAAATTCTGTAAGCTATGAAAAATGCCCTAATAAATATTTATTTTTGTTATTATTAACTACAGGAATGAGAATAGGCGAGGCATTAGTTTTAGATTATGAAAAAGATATTGATTTAGCAAATGGGAAAATCTATATAAGAAAGACTCAAACTAAGAATATTAGTGGAAAAGTAATAATTGGAGAAACTGCTAAAACCGAAAATGGAGAAAGAACTTTAACTATGACAAATATAAGTAAACAAATAATTGAGTCAGCATTAGAGCATAAAATAACAAATAAAAATCATTTACTATTTTGTAAAGAAGATAAGACCATGCATATAGAAAATTCTATCAATAGTAACTTAAAAAGAATTGCAATAAAACTTGGAATTGGTATATATGAAGAAGAAAATAGAAAAGGTCAATTAGTCCAAAAGACGGATGTTCATACTCACTGCCTAAGAGGAACATTTGCAACAAGATGTGCTGAAGCAAAAATTGCACCAGCAGTTCTAAAAAAGATTTTAGGTCATTCAGATATTACAATAACTATGCAATACTATGTTGATGTGGATAGTGAATTTGAAAGCTCTGAAAATAAAAATGTTGAAGATTATTTAATAGGCAAAGCAATTTTTGGAGTTGACTTTTCTACTTAAGATAAAACAGCTTAAAATACTAAAGAAGACTAGATAGAATTTGTTGAATTTTAATAGTATAAAAAACATTAAATTTTCAACAAAAAACTTCAACAATTTAAAATAGTTCTTTGAAAATATTGATATATAAGGAAAAATAGCATTTGGCATAAGCACCTCGCCTCGACCATACGATAGCAATTTTGAGGGAACTCAAGAAAATTGCAAAAGTCTGAAAGAGTATTAATCAATGGATTTTGGTTAATACTCTTTTTCTATGCAGTTTTCAAAAATTCTATAAAAAGTTTTAAAATAGTTCTAAAATTTATGTTTTAAAAAATTTTTAAGGCAATAAAAAATGTTTTAAAAAGTTCTAAAAAATTTCATAGAACTTTAAAATGCTCTTTCATCTTGGAAAGGAACAATGATGAAAGAAATAGATTATTATAAAAATAATGAAATATTAGAAAACAGTTATTATCAAATACCACAAGAATTATTTGTTAATAGCCTATATAAAGAAAATCTAAATTCAGATAGTAAAATATTATATGCCTTTTTATTAGATAGACTATCTCTATCACAAAGGAATCATTGGTTTGATGAATTTGGTAGAGTATATTTAATATTTACAAGAGAAGAAGTACAAGATAAACTTTGCTTATCTGAAAAGACAGTTACAAAAGCATTTAAACAACTATTAGAAGTGAATTTAATAGCAGAAAAAAGACAAGGTTTAGGCAAACCTAATTTGATTTATGTTGGTAAAATTCAACATGAAGAAATAATTGCTAATGTTGAACAGGAAAATTTACAAGTCTTGAACAGTAAAAGTTACGGTTCTGGGGAAGTAAAAAATACAACTCCTGATACGGAAATTTTACCTACAATCAATCCTAATAATATCAAAACTCATATAATCAATACTGATTCTATTAATCCTAAAAGTAACAAAGAATGTATCACATTAGTGGATATAAAAGAAAAATCTAAACTAAATGAATTTACAACAGAAGAACAATCTATTTTAGAAGATGTAATAGAAAGATTATATTATGCTAATAATTTAAAAGTTGGTAGTGTTATGATTACTAATTCGAAAATATTATCTAAACTACCTTTAATAAATAAAAATAACTTAATTCAATTATTAGATATTGTGAATAATAGTAGCAATATCAGGAATATAACTAATTATTTAATGATTTGCTTATATAATAATTTAGGAAATGCTAATATAAATTCAAAAAATAAAACTGCTAATTCTACTCATGAATATGAAAGAAAATATCCAGAAGGATTTTTCGATAGCTTATATGCTAACTTCTCATATGAAAATGCAGTAGCATCTTCTTAAGAATTTGCTCTGATATGAAGTTGCAAAGGTATGCTTTATATTGCAACTTCACTTAGTAAAATAGTTTACTATTTTACTAAGCCTAAAAAATACTTTAGTTATTTTTTAGGAAAGGGTGCAGGATCTCCTGCCACACAGATAAGTTTTGAAAAAAACTTGTCTGAAGTGACCCATGAAAGTTGGACAGTTTTTTATGCTACTTGTTCAAAATCCATTCTATATTGAATTGGACTTTTTCCTTTTAGTCTTAATTTTATACGCTCATTATTATAATAATTTATATAATCAATAAGTTCTGTTTTAAATTGAGTAATACTTTCAAATTTCTTATTGTAGAAAAACTCTGTCTTTAATAAACCAAAGAAGTTTTCTGCACATGCGTTATCTAAACAATTTCCTTTTCTAGACATGCTTTGTATGATTCATTTTTCTTCTAGACAATTTTGATATTTCTCCATTTGATATTGCCAACCTTGATCTGAATGAAGAATCAATTTTGTATTGTCTGAAATCTTTATAAATGCTTTATCTAGCATATCTTCTATTTGATGAAAATTTGGGCTTTCAGATATATTATAACTTATGACTTCTCCATTAAACAAGTCTACTATGGGAGATAAATATATTTTTGTATCTAATACATTAAATTGAGTAACATCTGTAACCCATTTTGAATTTGGCTTATCTGCTTTAAAATCTCTCTTTAATATATTAGGCGCTACTTTTCCATAATTACCTTTATATGAACGATATCTTCTTACTCTAACAATTGATTGTAACCCTAACTCTTTCATTAATTTATAAACGGTTTTTCTATTTAATTTATAGCCTCTATTTAAAAGTTCATATGTAACTCTACGATAGCCGTATCTTCCTTTATTTGAATGATATATTTGCTTTATAACTTCCTTTACTTCTTCATATTTGTCTGGCTTTGAAAGTTTACTAATAATATCATAATAAGTGCTTTTAGATAATTCTGCTTTTCTTAATAGAGCCGTTATTTTATATTTTTGCCTTAATTCATAAACGGCTAATGCTTTTTCTTTTTTTGTTGGCTTGTTCTTTTTTGAACTAAGGCTTGTAATTTTTTTAGGTAATCGTTCTCCATTCTTAAATCTTCTATTTCTTTTAAAAGTTCTGCATTACTTTTATCAGATTTTAAAGAAGACTTGGAAGTAGATTTTATTAATGCATTTGAATTAGTATTTTGTTTATTTTTCTTCTTTTTCACACGATTTACTCTTACTCTATCAATTGCAATATTTCTATTATTAAGCAAATATCCGAGCACCTTTCTCATCATACATTTGCTTCCATAATACAACATTTGTAGAAGAAGGCAATCCAAAATGAATAGCCGTCTTTTCAAAAGATAAATGGTTAGCATACATATATTCTACCACATCTACTTTAAACTTTCCATCATACTTTTGAATTGGCTTTGGTATAAGTCCATTTTTACCATAAGTCTTATACCTATTAGTCCATACTCTTATTTGTTCTTGATGAACATTAAATTTTCTTGCTGTTTCTCTATATGAATGCTTTCCATACACTACATATTTTACTGCTTTAAATTTAAATTCAAATGAATATTTAAACATACTGGTGAACCTCCATACTTTAATATTTTTTGTCCAATATTTTTGGTTCACATCAAAGAAAATCTTATCTCGCAAATTTGAGAAGGAGCAAAGAAGAATCTATGAGCTATGCTATAATTAGGAATGAAAAACTGACTAGAGCACAAGCTATGGGAGCATATAAGCATAATGAGAGAAAAACAAAAAATCATTCAAATAAAAATATAGATAGCAGTAAAAGAGAATTAAATTATTATTTAAAGAAAAATGAATTAAGTTATATAAAAGAGTTTGATAGAATAAAAGAAAAGTACGATTTAAAAGGTCAAATAAGAAGTAATAGCAATATAATGTGTGAAATGGTGTTTACATCTGACCAGAAATTTTTTGATGAAATAGATTATGAAGAAAGTAAAAGATACTTTAAAGAGAGTTATGATTTCATCTGTAAATATAAAGATTTAGGAGAGCAAAATATAATTTCAGCAGTAGTTCATATGGACGAAGATACACCACATATGCACTTGTTATTTATTCCAGTAGTTCATGCAACAGATAAACAAGGAAATAAAATTGATAAAGTATGCTCACGAGATTTTTGGAGAGGTAAAAATAGTTATAGAGATTTACAAAATGCTTATTTCAAACATATTTCTGAAAAAGGTTTTAATTTAGAAAGAGGAGAATTAGTTGAAATAAGCAATAGAGAACATTATTCTGTGCAAGAATTTAAGCAAATAACAAATTTTGAAAATACTAAAAATGTATTAGAAAATATAACATTAGACTTGCCAAAAACACCTAATATTAAAGATATTAGAAAGGTTATGCTTAATCGTGATGAAAAAATAGAAAATGAAATAATAAAGCCTAGAGATGATTTAATACAAGAATTACACAAAGAAAATATATCATTGCGTAAAGAATTATCAAAACAGTCAAATACTGTAGAAATAGCAACAGAATATGAAAAGAAACATACTGAAATGCTTGAAGATAATATAAATTTAAAGTTCAAATGCAAGAAATTGGAGGAAACTTTAGAAAATAAAGAAAAGAAACTAAAACAGCAATTTGAATATGAAATCTATAAAATAGATTATCAATATCAAAAAATAATAAACAAATTAGAAAAGGAAAATAATTATTTAAAGAAGGTTATTGATAGATTCAAAATTACAGTTCAAAAATTTATTACTTGGGTATGTCATAAATTCTCTTATCCTTCTGAGGATGACCTTATAAGGAATTTTGAGAAAGAAACATATATTAACTTTAATATTGAAAAACAACTTGATATAAACAAATTTGAAAAGAAAGAAAAAGAAGATGATTTGGAATTATATTAGATATAAAGTTAGGAGGCACAGTATTGCTAAATACTGTGCCTCCTTTGGTCCGAATTTTCGGTCTCCTGCTATTAGGAGCGGTTAGTCATTGACTACCAGAGAGCCGTGATATACGGAAAAGCCTAAAACGTAGAAAAATTCTGCAAGGTCATCATATGAATAATTAATGTGACCTTTAACCGCCATGACAACCATTCTTTCTTTTCTGTGGTTTATAAGCTCATGTTCCTCGCCTATAAGGCATACATGCGCAGTCTTGCGAGAAATATTTATCCACACTTCCCATTGATTGTCATGTCCATGCATCTTTATGGAAGTCCAAGGTGATACATACAAATACTGCATTTCATCAACACCTTCAAGTGTAGTTTTGTTTACCCCTGGTCCTCCATACCGATAAGCACTTTCTTCAGCCGTTCCAGTAATAAATTCTTCTGGAAGCTCAATAGTCTTAATCATCTTGCCCATATTGCTACCTCCTAATGTTTGCAAAATATTTTGGTTTACGTAATAATTATATCATACTTACATAATTTTAGCAAATTTTTTCAAAAAACTATATACATTTTCAAAAAAATAGTGTATAATTTGATTATAGAAATGAATAATATATATTATAAATAATATTATTTACTGGGTCTGAAATAGTTTTAACTTTAGTAGGACCTGACCCGAGTTGACGGTAGTCGTCAATAATTGGTCTCACAAGGACCAAACCCGTGTAGACGCTGAGCGTCGCAAAAAGCCATTCAAACGAATGGCTTTTTATAATCTTTTATTCTTTAATTGTCTAATTATTCCCAATATATCTTTTACACTAAAAAAGTATTTTTCTGCTTTTGTTAATGGCATATTATTGTTATGTTTATATACAATTTTATCTACAAATGTTAGCATATCAGATACTTGAAATAATCTTTTTTCCTTATGATTAAATTCAATTCTATGTTCTACATTATTTTTTGTAATTAATAATGTATCTATAATAGAACCTAATGCTTCTTGTCCATTATCATAGTAAACAACTACTTTCTCAAACTCGTTCATATAATCATTTATAGAATTGAAAAATTTGCTTATTTCAAGTGCTAATTCTCTATTTAATTGTGCTTTATTATTTTTAAATCTTTTATCAATTATAACTGTATGTATTTTTACTTTTACTCTTTTTGAAAAGTAAAATATAGACCAAAAAATATCTTTTCTTTGTTCTAATTTAAAATATGAATAATCTCCTCTTTTAGCCACTAAATCTGCTAAATGTATCATTCCATCATAATTAGCCTTTTTTAATCTAGTATTTAGATATTCTAAGTCATTAGTTATTGAATCAGCACTTTCATGAAGTGTAAATGAAACTCCATATAATTCTGAACTCCCATCTACAAATCCAAAATCTCCACTTTCATCAATAAATATATTAAGTCTTCGCTTTATTTCAATCACCTACTTTTCTGTCTATTTTATAAAATATAATGTCTACTTCCATCCTTTTCCTTTTTTATTTTCAATTTTCCTCTATAGCCCTTCATATCATCTTTTATATATAACAAATTGTATAGTGTATTTAATAACATTATAGATACTATTTTTTGATTAGAATACTTTTTACCATGTTGAGTAGCATGTCTTCTAATAGCTTTATTATTATTAATTACAATATTGTTAAAATTAACATTATCAAATAATATATTTAAATTACTATTTAACATTTCTAAATAAAATAAATCCAAAAAATTACATTCTCCTATACTTTTTTCTTTAAATAGTTCTATTATAGGAAGAAAGATATCTGTACGTTTAGTTTGTTTTTTATCAGCTATATAATAGGTTAACTCGTCATCTATAATTGAAATAATAGCATTATTAATTAAAGAGTATTGCCTATTATAAAAACTTTGTTCAATCTGCCTAAAAATAATAATGTGTTTTCTATTTATTTTTAGCTTTATGTCATAAAAAAGATTTTGCATTCGTTGTTTATTAAAATATCTTTTCATATAATCATCAAATTCTTTTTCAGAACTTACATTTTCAAATATCATTTTTAATTCAGCTGTATCAATCTTGTATGGCATTGCCCAAAAATATTTTGATAGATATTTTACATATGACAAATAATTCATTATGCTATCTGGATCCTTTTTTACCTCTTCAATTTGTAATGCCAATTGTTTCATTGGAGCCATTAAATTGTCATAAAACTTTGAAAAATCAAATTGATTAAATGCTCTTTTTATTTGTTCACTTAATTTTTTAGTGTACTCAGATATATATTGAATTGCTTGTGCTGCAGGTTTTGCTATTTCTTCTATTTTATTTATAGCTTCTACAAGTTCATTATTGGGTTGGTGCATATGCTATATCTCCTATTTACTATTTATTTTCCATCATCCATTTATACAACTCATCTTCTGTAACTTTTCCTTGTTTATAATCCCTTATTTTACCTTGTGCTGTTTTCTTCCAACTATCAAAATCTTTTTTTAGTTTCTTGTTGTTATCACTTCTAGCCACTTCCATAAATTTCTTTTGATATGCTTTTCTATATTCTAGTAAAGCAGGTATCTTTTCTAAATTTTGTTTATATGTTTGTTTTGCTCCTTTTTCTCTACAAAGTTTTCCATCTTCGTTTGGTAGATCGCAATACAATTCATCTTGTCTTACTGATGGAATAAAGTATCTATCGCAATATTGACATTTTTTTATTGGTAAATTAGAGTTTTTTACAAACTGTTCTAATACTACAAAAGCAATGTTGCTTAATTTTTCACTTGTATATACATTAGTCATTTTTATGAAAGAGTCATTTTTATCTAGTTCTCTAGCTAATTTTTCTATTGTTTGATTACCATATTTTAAGTATTTATCTGAATATGTATCTAAAATAATCTCTATATTACTTGAATATGTATAAACATCGTCATAATGAGTAACTAATGAAGCTGTTAATTTTGAAGTTGGTTTACAGTCTTTTAATTCTTCGTTTCCATTTAGATTATATATGAAATCTACACATCTTCTAAAATTATATTGTATATCTGTTAAATATCCATAACTATTGTCATATACCATTTTCATTATTTTTACTAGTTCTTCTTCATTTGAATATGTATTCATTAATTCTTTATCTGGTGTATATTCTTTTAATAATTCGAATCCATACAAATAGAAAAATGTATCATAAGCAGTATTAAAACTTGAAAAGTCTGCATTTAATAAACTGATTAGAAATCTTCCAAACTGTTCAGCAAATGGGTAAAGAATAGTAGCTGGATGTTTTGGTGCTGAATCTTTTTTACTTGGTTTCTTTTTATAAAAATCCTTTTCTTGAACGATTCTTCTTTTATGATTTTCTAAATCATCATTAAAATCAGTTTTATACATATAGACAGGTGTTGAATAGTATTCTTCTTTAGAATCGACATCAAACCATATGTAAAATCCCTCGTTAAAGGAATATTGAGGTAATTTTCGCATTTTTTAACCCCCTAAAAATTAAATGTGAGATATTCTTAATTTGTTTTTAAAATGTGTTGACAAATATAGAATGTGATTGTATAATCAATATACAATTTTAAAAAAATTTGATAAATCTTTCACAATATAGTTATACTACATTGAAAAATGATTGTCAAGGAGAGGAGGTAAAAATTATGCAGAATTTAGAAGGAATTGAGATAAAATTATACTCAACAGATGATGTATGCAGATTATTGCATATAGGAAAACAAAAATGCTTACAGTTATTTCATCAAGAAGATTTTCCAAGTATTAAAATAGGCAGAAAGTTTTGGATAAAAGCAGATTGCCTAAATGAATTTGTAAGCCAAAAAAGAATTATGGCAGAGTAAAAATAAAGAAGACTTAATCTAGCACATTAAATCTTCTAAACAAACAGGAAATGCCCTGTTCGATATGTTTGTAAAATTATTATACTACCAATTTAAAAATTGAGCAAGGTATTTCCTCGAAATTTTTATATTCTTGGAATTTTCAAGCGATAGCGAAGAAAAGCTCCATAGAAGATAAATATGCGAAACGAAGCATAGTAATTTGAGAAAGTGAGGGAATATTAATGAATACAAAAGGTTATACAGTAGGAACATATACAATAAAAACGGAGAAAAAGAACTCTGAATTACCTATATGTCCTATTTGTAAGAAATGTAAAGATAGATCCATTTGCCAAAATAGGAAAGATAAAAAATCGATGAGCAAATGTGATAAATGTAAAATATGCAAAAATGTAGATAAATGCGATAAATTCTATATTAATGAACAGCATAAAGCGACACTAACAATAGGAAAAGATATAGAAACAGGCGAAGCAATTAGAAAATCATTTACTGCGAAAACACAAGAAGAAGCATTAGACAAAATGTATAAATACAAATTAGAAATGAAAAAGTCTGGAGGAACTATTGAATTAAAGAGAACAGAAAAAACAATAGCAATTTTAGCAAAAGAAATTGAAGATTCTAAATATAGAATGGGAAAAACTAAAGCAAATGCTTACAATACAAATATGTCAACATTAGAAAGAATTAAAAAGCATAAATTTGCAAATATACCGATAGAAAAAGTAACGAAAAAGCAAATTGAAGATTTTTTACAAGAAGAAAAAGTCAAATCAAATTCTACTATAAAGAAAGATTATAGAATGCTTAAGTATGTGTATGAATATGCAAATTATAAACTATATCTAGTAAACAACTTATTTGAAGGTATAGACCGTATTGAAAAGCCAAAAAGTTTAAAAGAAGATAAGGATGTTGTTGCTCTAACAATTACAGAACAAAAACAACTAGAAGATTATTTAGAAAGCCATAACTCGATCTATAAAAATATCATACTAATTTGTTTATATACTGGTATGAGAATTGGCGAAGTATTAGCATTAAATTATAATGATGATATTGATTTAGATAATAAAATGATTAAAGTTACAAAAACATTAACAAAAGATAGAAATAAAAACACTATTATAGGTCCAACTAAAACCAAAAGTGGCAAAAGAAATATTGAAATAAATGAACTTACAGAGGATATTATAAAAGATTCATTAAACAACAAAATAGAAAACAAAAATCAAGTTCTATTTTGTCAAGAGAATAAAAAATTGTATGTAGATAATACAATAAATTCAGCATTTAAACGAATTTGTAAAAATGCAGGAATAACAAAATCAGTAAATACTCATATGTTAAGGCATACTTTTGCAACTAGATGTATTGAGGCAGGTGTAGATTTACCAGTATTACAGAAATTAATGGGACATGCCAATATTGAAACTACAATAAATACTTATGGAGATATATACAATTACTATAAGCAAAAGGAAACTCAAAAAGTAATAGATTATTTAAAAAGAGAAAGAGCATAAAAGCATATTTAAAATTGAATATATAAATTTTAGATTAATACTAAAATAAGAGTTTTAAAAAAATGTTTTAAAATGAAAAAAACATAATAAAGCATTGATAAATAAAGACTTTGAGTTAGTTTGTAAAAGCTACCGCCTCGACCATAATAAAATACTATCTCAAATATTTGAGATAGTGTTTTTTCTATTTTAGGAGTGTACCACAAAGTATCTTAATAATCTGTGGAGTTGACAGAGAAGATAACAAGTGCTTTTGTTTATTTTTATCTGTGTATAGAGGACTCGTAATTTGAAGTGTTTCCAAGAATAACCATTGAGATAGAAAGAATACTTTTATATAATAATTTACATAGAAGGTGTGTATATGAGAATATGGAAATGTAATGGTAAAAAGCTTATATTAAAAGAAATGAAAAAGAACTACCAATTTTTTATAAAAGAGTCAAATAATTGTAAAAATAGTAAAGGATATGGGCTGATAAGAGACAAAACAATATTAGCAAATGAGGTGGCAAGTATAGCTTCTGTTGGGTATGGGCTAGCGGCACTAATTATAGGTGTTGAACATAGTTGGATTAGTTATCAAAAAGCTTACGATAGAGTGAATAGAACATTAGAAACATTTCTTAATAATGTAGAAGGTAAAAACGGATTTTATTATCATTTTGTCAACATGGAAAATGGAAAAAGAGAGTAGAATTGTGAAATTTCTATTATTGATACTGCAATATTTTTGTGTGGTGCCATTACAGTTGGAGAATATTTTGGAAATGAGATTAAGAAAAAAGCAGAAATATTATATAAAAAGGTAAATTGGGAGTGGTATAGAAACAAAAATACAAATTACTTTTATATGGGGGATAGACCAGAAGAAGGATTTTGGGGACATTGGGATATGTATGCAGAACAACTAATGCTATATATTTTAGGGGTAGGTTCTCCAACATTTCCAATAGATAAAAGTATGTATGATGTTTTTGAGAAGAGCGGACTACAAAAATACAAAAGATATTATATATACATATTGTGGTGCTTTATTTACATGTCAATTTTCACATGCATGGTTTAATTTTAGGAATTTGAAAGATAGTGAAGGCACGGAATGGTTTGAAAATTCAGTTAAAGCAACGAAAGAGAATAGACAATATTGCATAGATAATGCAAATAAATTCAAAACGTATGGCGAAAATTCTTGGGGGTTAACTCCTTGCTTAGGTCCAAAAGGTTACTGTGGATTTGGAGATAAACCTTGTGAAACAGACTTAAAGGTAGAAAATGATGGAACAATAACTCCATGTGGCGCGATAGGCTCTATAGTATTTACTCCAAAAGAAAGTTTAAAAGCCATAGAATATTACTATAATAATTTTCCAGAGTTATGGGGAAAATATGAATTGAAAGATGGAGATAACTTAGAAAAAGATACACCATGGTTTGCTAAGGAGTATATAGGAATTGATAAAGGAATAGAGATAGTCATGCTTGAGAATTATCTAAATGGAACTATATGGAAATATTTTATGAATAATCAATACGTAAAAAATAGATTAAAACACTTAGGATTTATAGAAAAGAATATAAAACATTTCGTATAATTAGGAAAATAGCGATTGTTACAATTTTTAGATTTGATTTAAAGAAATTGTTGATAATCGCTTTTTATAAAGAGGAGGAAAATGAATAACAATACAGAGTAAGGAAGAAGAGTTTCATTGACAAAAGAGGAAAAGACTAATATAATTTGAAATAAAACAAAAAATGTCAAATAATGTCTTTTAGAAATATAAATAGGGAGAAGATATGAAGAAAAGAAGTAATATTATTTTATTGATAATTTTGGTTATATTAAGTATATGTACAACGATAGTATTTGTATTAGATACAAAAGTTAAAAAGGATGGCCAAACTAATATCATAAAATGGAGTGATAAAGAAACGGTTAATAGACCAGATTTGCTAGCAGGTATGAGCCCTGTAATTTTCGAGCAAGGGAAGGAAGAGCCAACAATTCTTTCAGGAGAGAATGTAGAGGAAGGAATATGGTATGAATACCTTGTACAAGAAGGAACTACTGAAAACGGAGGAACAAGCAACTGGGCAAATGCAATGACAGAAGATGGAAGTTTATGGGTTTGGATTCCAAGATATGCATATAAAGTTGAATGGGATGAAAAGCAAGGGCTAATTGGAAAGATTGATGTTGTATTCTTAGAAGGGACTTCTAATTGTAATAAAGAAGGACAAGATGTTACAAAACTAGGATATATTGTACATCCTGCATTTCAAAATGGTAAGAAAACAAATTACCAAAATGGAGAATGGGATAAAGAAATTACAGGAATTTGGATTTCGAAATTCGAAGCAGGGTATGCAGGACAAAAGTATACTGCCTCAGAAGATGTACCAATAACTAATACAAACTTAGTATATGAGAGAAACTTTAAAAATTTGTTAGGAGATGTCAAAGAAAAAGAAACTCATATAACATATCCTGTATTTATGGGGAAGACTTATTCCTATAATAATATAGATGTTGGAGAAATGTATGATTTATCACAAGCATTAAAAGAAAAGGGAAATCCATATGGATTTGATGAAAAGGTAGATAGCCACTTATTAAAAAATAGTGAATGGGGAGCAGTTGCTTATTTGGCACATAGCCAATATGGAAGAAATGGAACCAAAATAACAATTAATAATATGGACATTTCAAAAGCAATTTATGCAGCAGGAGCTGTTACAGGTTATGGTGGAAATACAGTGGTAGCAAGTGCCAATTCAATAGATAAAATAAATTCAAATCTACAAGATTCCTACCATGAAAAATCCTATGCATGGTATACAGAAGAAGGGAAATTGGCCAGTACAACAGGAAATTTATATGGAATATATGATATGAATGGAGCTTGTAGTGAATATATAGCAGGATATTTAGAGACAATTAATGAAGAAAAAGCAACGCAATATGCTAAAACAATGACACAAAATAGAAATAGTACAAAATATTATACAGTATATAAAGCAGTTCATAACGGTGAAGAAGATATTATTAATAAAAACTATGAAGTACATCAAAATATAATAGGCGACGCCATCATAGAGACTTCTAAGATGGGGCATGGATATACATCATGGTTTGGAGAGACCTCTTTATATCTAAAAGAAGAGGATGCCTTTTTCTTAAGGAGTGGGGCTTATGATAGAGTTAATTATTCTGGAATATTTGATTTTACAAATCATAGCGGACATTCCTTTGGCAGTTATGGATTTCATTGTGCATTAATTAAAGAATAAGAGGTGAAAAGCATGAAAAAATTTATTAAGTGCATAGGTATTATTATAATGTTAGTAAGCTTTATCATGAGTTTCAGAACAAATAAATCTTATGGAATTTGTAATACAGTTCAATTCACAAAGGAAGTAAGTGCTATACAGCTGACTTTGGCAGATGGTAAAATTCTATATGATTTAAAAGTAGAAAAGAAAGTGGATAATCAGGTAAATTTATTACCAGAGAGTTACAAAAATTTGAATTTAATTTTTGTAATAGAGACTCAAAATGGAGTAGCACAAAATAAAGCGGCTATTAATTCGTTTATTAATAAAGTTTACGATTTATATGGCACGAATGTTGATAAAATAAGAATGGGAATAGTACCATTTGAAGATTTAACGCAAGATGAAGTGGATAGTAGAACAAATTCTATTAATACAAACGAGACTATATTAAAAAACTCAAAATCAGAAATTATAAATGATGTCAATAATTTGCAACAAAATAGTAGAAGGACTTTGCAAGAAGCACTAATAACAGTGCAAAATAATTTTTCAACTTATTATATTAGTCAAAATGATAGACTATTACAATATATGATACTAATTACAGATGGGATTGAAAATGCTAATATTAATGTTAGGGTAAATGGTATAGAACAAAATATGGTAGATGCTTCAAATGTAGTTTTAAAAGACCTTAGCAATAATAATATGGTGGCCATGTATGGGTTATTAATTGATATTAATAGATCTAGAGATGCCAACTTAAGAAGAGTGCTTGATGGCGTATTAGAAATGACAGCATCAGAAGATTTATCATTATATAATGTAGGGATACAATTAGAAAATAGTGTTTATGAATATATTAATCAGTTTGTTATACGAGAGTCAACGTTAGTTCCTAGTGGAGGAGTAACAGATACTCTATTTACTCCAGATGCTATCATATTAACTGCAGATGAAGAATTAGTACATGGTGCTACCTTGAAAATCGAATATGTTATGTCAGTATCAAGATATGCAGTATATGGAGATGGGACAATTTATACTAGTAAATTTATAGATTATAAAGATGATAGATTAGCTTTTAATGCAAATGCAAAATTATTAACAGAGCCTAATAAGACAAATGCAGATTATGGATGGCAGATGACAGGAGAAGGATTAGTTACAGAAAGAGGAGGAACGAATACAAAATTATTATTAAGCGTTTTGTTAACTCCTCAACAGTATGGAGACTCTAGATTTTCCAACTCAGCTAAATGTGCTACTTCATTTGATGTTGGCTCTGGCTCAACAGCTAGTTATACCCTTTCAGATAAAGCTATTGATGTAGTTGTTTTACCACCTTTTGGCGAAGAAGAAAAGAAAATTCCAATTTGGCAGATAGCTACCATAACAGGAGCAGTAACTACTGTTATAGTAGGATTTTGTCTTATGACAAGGGCATCTAAGAAAAATACAAAAAAATAAAATCTCAAAAAATCGCCTGTTGCATATAATATAGCAGGTGATTTTTTATGCAAGAAAATAGACAAGAAAGTGATTTAATTGAAATTGTTCCTACTAATCAGAAATATTATTATAACTTGATGAAACAAAATATTAGAGAATTAAAAAGAGCATACCCATTTTTAGAAACTAAAGTAGCAGGATATAGTGTGTTAGGAAAAGATATTCCATATATTAAGATAGGAAATGGGGAAAAAGAACTATTGTACCACGGTAGTATTCATGCTAATGAATGGATTACATCTGTACTTCTTATGAAATTTATTGAGAACTTTTGTAAGGCATATATTTTTAATCAAAATTTGCAAGAGTATTCTGTGCGAGAATTATTTGAAAGGGTTTCATTATATATTATTCCAATGGTAAATCCTGATGGTGTTGATTTAGTGACAGGCAATGTAGATGATAAGAGTAGTATCTATCAAAATTATGTAGATATTGCTTATCAATTTCCAACAATACCATTTCCAGATGGATGGAAAGCAAATTTTAATGGCGTGGATTTAAACTTACAATTTCCAGCAGGTTGGCAAAATGCTAAAAAGATCAAATTTGAACAAGGATTTGATTCGCCAGCGCCAAGGGACTTTGTAGGAGCAGGGCCTCTAACCCAGCCAGAGGCACTTATGCTTTATGACTTTACCCTTACTCATAATTTTGCATTAACAATTTCTTATCATACACAAGGAAAAGAAATCTATTGGGATTTTCAAAATATCAATCCACCTAGAGGCTATGAAATAGGTCAAAAATTTGCTAAGTTAAGCGGATATCGCTTAGAAGAAGTACCATATAATTCTAGTTTTGCAGGGTATAAAGATTGGTTTATTCAAGACTACTATAGACCAGGATACACAGTAGAAGCTGGAGAAGGCGAGAATCCACTTCCTATTTCTCAATTTGAACAAATTTATCAAGAAAATGAGGGAATTTTAATCTGTGGAATGGCTATTTCATAAGCAAAAATCCAACCCTTGAGTGGGTTGGATTTTTGCTGCTTAGCTTTTAAAAGAAAAACTAAGACAAAAAACTATAAATCAAGTTGTTCAGACTCGTTCAGCCAGTAACCATAAAGAATATGCCTACCATAGTGAAAACTAACAGGTACTCGATTCAGGCTACGCTCTGCAATACGAGAACCGCTAATATCCTCAGGGCTAAAATGATAGATAGAGCCCCACTGATAATATGTTTCATCTAATTGTAAGCCATATTGTTCATTCCTAAACTCTGTTGTAGCTTGCAGCAGAAGATAGGAAAAACGGCTACCACTGAGAGCCAAATCAACCGCCTCTTTCACTGACTCAGAGGCTTCTAAAATTTCCCTTGAGCCTTGATAAAAGTGTAAATTGCCATCCCCATCCATCTCGACCTCATATCCACCTACTAAAATAGCTTTGATATCAGGTCCATAAACACCAATGCGAATACGTGAGATAATTCCTTCTGCTACTAGTACTTTACCAAGAAAAGGCTCATCACTAGCTTCGTATTCAACAGCTAGGCAAACTAGCTGTTTGAAGTAATCAGAAAGCTCATAAGCAAAGTCTGGGTCAAAGGCAGTGCTTAAATCCACAAAGATATCATTTTCAGATATTCTTTCTTCAAGGAACTCAGGAACCCAGTAAAACCGAGAATCTGTATTGTCCTTGACATGGAGGTATAAGCAAGAAGGAAGAGATGAGGGAAGACTCGAAGAAACATTCTTGGCGGATTCAACATCCTCCGCTGGTACAGTCTTCTCAAATGGTGCAAGAGTATTAGTTTGCTCTGATAAATCTATGGAAGTCCTCGACCAAGGAGTTTCCATATTTGACAGAGGCATCCTTAAAATGTCGTAGATAGAGACTGGGTCAGAACTAAGGCTTGTACTTGCAGGAGAAGAGGGCTGAGACTCAGATGCTTTTTGGATTGGAACCAATAAAATTGCCACATGAGTTATGAGGATGATGCCCCAATATATTAGGACAATGCTCAGGAGTCTTCCAAATGGGACAGAGTTGTCTAGCCGGGTATGGGTCTGCGAAAAATTTGACATAGTTTTTCTTTCCTCCAGTGTTTTAATAAAATGACTGAAATGTGCTTATGAATACCATAAAGGTAATCTTTTCTATTATATCATATTAGGAAAGATTTGACAACCATAAAAGTTAACTATCACAATATAGTTAACTTTTCCATTAGTGAAATTGAGTATATAGTTATAATTTAGTAGGAAATACTTTTATAAATAAATTCCTAAATAAGAAAATACAAATTTCACAATATAGAAAATGCCCATAATCAAAGCAAACTTCCAAAAATAGGAGTCATTTTTATCCTCTTCTGATAAATCCTTAATTACAAAAAATAGAAGAATAGTAGATAAGATGTTACAAAAACCTGAAAATGCAATTGTAATTTTAGAAAAATGAGTGCTAAATATTGTAAATAAGTTAAGAATAGTAGCAGTTACAACTGGAATTTTAGCAATTAAAATACTACTTGCAATAGTTAAAAAAGATCGATTTTTAACTTGTTTAAAGCCATAAACTAATCCAGAAAGAACAAGAACTATAATAATAGGAGCTACTAAGTCCTTAAATAAGTTAAAAATATTATGGAATAAATGATTAAAGAAATAGGGAAAGCTGCCGAAAGTACCAAATAAGTAAGTTATGGCAGTACTTAAAGCATTGGAAATTAAAATAGTAGCAAGCCAAATAACAAAAATAATAATGGAAATTTTTATAAATTTGTTATCTGTACTATTGGTTGCTTTTTTTATTTCTTCAAGAGGGTTTTGGAAAAAGGAAATGAAAAATCCTTTTGCTTCTTTTGTATCATTTTTAAGATTAGCATTTTTTATAGTATTTTTTACTTGATTAAATGTTTCAGTGGTTTCTTTTTTGATATCTTCAGTTTCCATATATATCACCCTTTCGCTTTTAGAAAAATAAATATGTAAGTATTAAATTATACGATAGAAAAATGGAGATTATTACAAAAAAACACATAAAAAAATGTAAAATGGGTATTCTAAAATTAATATAATGTGATAAAATAAACTTAAAAATTAGGAGGGAGAATTAGGAATGGATAAAAAAGAAGCAGAAGAGTTAAAGAAAAGATTATTTAATCAAAAAGAAAATGGTTGGAAATCTAAATCAGAGGAAGAAAAGAGTAATATATTAGAATATGCAAAAGGCTATATGAATTATATGAATTGTTCTAAAACAGAAAGAGAAATTGTAGCAAGTTCTAAAAAAATAGCAGAACAAAATGGGTTTCAAAATATAGCAAATTGCCAAGAATTAAAGGCAGGAGACAAAGTATATTACATTAATCGTGAGAAAAGCATGTACTTAGCTATTATAGGAGAGGAGCCAATAGAAAATGGTTTGAATATTATTGGTGCGCATGCGGATTCACCAAGATTAGACTTAAAGCCAAATCCATTATATGAAGATACAGAATTTGCATATTTTAAAACACATTATTATGGTGGAATTAAGAAATATCAATGGACTACCATACCTCTTGCTATTCATGGAGTAATTGTCAAGACAAATGGAGAGAAAATTAATATTTGTATTGGTGAAGATTTAGAAGATCCTATTTTTACAATTACAGATTTATTACCACATTTAGCACAAGACCAAATGAAGAAAAAAGCAACAGAAGTAATCGATGGGGAAGACTTAAATTTGCTTATTGGAAGTATTCCTTTTGAGGCAGATGTTTCTGAAAAAGTAAAATTAAATATTCTTCACATTTTAAACGAAAAGTATGGAGTTACAGAAGTAGACTTACTAAGCTCAGAATTAGAACTAGTTCCAGCAATGCCTTGCAGAAGTATGGGATTTGATAACAGCATGATAGCAGGATATGGACAAGATGATAAAATATGTGTGTATAGCTCACTAACAGCGTTAATGAATATAGAGAATCCAAAGAGGACTGCAGTTTGCATTATTTCTGATAAAGAGGAAATTGGAAGTATGGGAAATACTGGAATGGAATCACATGTGTTTGATACTTTTGTTTCTGAATTATTAAATAAAATAGGTGTGAATAGACCAAACTTATTAGAAAAAGTATTTTGCAATTCTAAAATGTTATCAGCAGATGTAGATGCAGCATTAGATCCAATTTATAGTAGTGTATCAGAAAGAAATAATAGCTCTTATTTAGGAAGAGGAATTGGTTTAAATAAATATACAGGAGCAAGAGGAAAGTCAGGAGCTTCTGATGCTAATGCAGAATTTGTAGCAGAAGTAAGAAAAATATTAGAACAAAATCATATTGCTTATCAAATAGCAGAATTAGGAAAAGTAGATGTTGGTGGCGGTGGAACAATCGCTTATATATTAGCAAATAAAGGAATTGATGTAATTGATTGTGGTGTACCAGTACTTTCTATGCACTCACCTTATGAAGTAACTAGCAAATTAGATTTATATGAAGCATATCGTGCTTATGAAGCATTTTGGAGAAGTTAATTCATTTACTTTTAACACTATAAGTTATTTGTAATCAACAAAGTTTCAATGGATAAATTAAAATAAAAAAGGGGTCACCGAGAACGGTGACCCTTTTGATGTGTTACTTGCGGGAATGGCATTTCTTGTGAAAACAGGGAAGATGCCACCCTTTGGGACCAGCATGCTTGCAGTTGAACGGGTGCTCAGCAAAGCAAAAGCCGTCAAGAGAGCAATGACAAGTGCCGCCAGAAACGAAACAGTAGGGAATACCCTTTAAACTGGATTTCATATGCTGGCACTTGGTTTGCCCAGAAACCTGGCAAGCCTCCTGATAGGGGCAAACGACAGGTTTCCGTTTTCTTCTTTGTGTTCCCACATCAAAAACCTCCTTAAAATTTTAGGTATAAATAATAGTATACCACATTTAAGGAAAAAATGCAAAAATCATGAAAAAAATTTTATTTTACCTTAATTAAAAAAGTAAATTCCATGTAAGTAGTAACCTGAATTTAGTTTTTGTAAAAAATGATATAATATATTAAAGTACTTCTTAGAGGCTTAGGA
>JAAWKD010000044.1 GCA_022797215.1 Clostridia bacterium | reverse complement strand
ATTAAGGAATTCCTTAATAGCATATCATTCTTTATTACAGTTTGCAATACTTTTGCTAAGGAATTTCTTAATCTTTCATTTTTGTTAAGTTTTTCCTTAGCGGTACAAGTTTTTGCTTTGATATAATTTTTTAAAACTTACTTTTATAAAAGAGAGGTGACATTAATGCAACTTGCAGATGCTACAAGACATAGAATAAATCAACTATTAAAAGAAAATAATATGAAGCTTTTCGACCTATCAAAAGCTGCTGGAATTTCATTGCCAACTATTTGTGATTTTATGAAGAATGATACTAAAAATCTAAGAATGGATACGATGCTACACATTTGTGAGGCATTTAATATAACTCTTAAAGATTTTTTTGATAATCCATTTTTTGATGAAGTTATTTCAGAATAAAAAGATACATTGCTTTCATTACTTACAATGTATCTTTCTTTTATTTTCTATTTTACTTAGTAAAATATCACTAATATAATTGAATAAATCATTATCTTGATTGTACAACTCATTAAAAAATGATAGTTCGTCATTTTAATTCCAATTTCATTAATAATATCATAATTTTCTAATACTTTATTTTCTTCCTCCTCTGTTAATATTTCCTGCTCTTCTATGTATTCCTTTGCTAGTGGCTTCGCTTTTGTCATAGCATCCATTTCTAAATAACTACGAATCGCATAATAAATACTTCCTAATATAGTAAGAATAAATAAATGTAGCATACCATGTCTATTTAGTCTTAATAATGACAAGATGCATATACATAGAAAGTAAAGAAAATAGATGTTAGAGTAAACAAAATTAAAAAGCAATGTTCTTCTATTCTGTATAGAATGTAAACATTCATGAGCCATTGTCTGTACTCTCGTAAAAGTATCATTAATATTAGCAATTAAAATAGAATCACTAATTGCAATATATAAGCTTGTCTTATTTTCTTTATCTTCGCTCTCTTTGATTTTTACTTTTTCATTATTTAGTTTTGCTAAAATACTTTTACAAATTTCTTTATTTCCTGGCAACTTATTCGTTATTTCATTTAATTCTTTGCTATACCCAACTTCCTTCATCTTCTTAATATCACTAATCTTAATATTCCATGCAAATTTCAAAACAATTAAAAATATTATACAAATTGCTATTACTATTAAATATTCCATTTTTAAACCTCCTATTAATTCACTAAATATCTATAATAAAAAGTGCAGTCCACGCAAGGCGAGCTTGCGAGCGCCTGTTGTTGCTTTCTTATATTTATATTTTTAAATAGAAAGCAACAACCAGCAAGGACAAACGTTTATTATAGCTATTTAGTGGATACAATATTTCCTTAAAAATGAATACACTACCCTATCTTTTCCTTCATATTGACTAAAATGTTTAAAGCTTCAATTGGCGTTAGTTCATTCACATTTACCTTATCTAGCTCATGTGCTAATTCTGCTAATTTATAGTTATACATATCTAATTGCCCAGCTGCCACTTTCTTGCTTTCCTTTTCTTGTACTTTATCGCCTAAAACACTTTTCCTTTCTAGTGATTTTAGTATCTCATTAGCACGTTTTGAAACAGCCTGTGGAACACCTGCAAGCTTAGCAACATGCACACCATAACTTTCATCTGTTCCGCCTGCCACAATCTTTCTCAAAAAGATAATATCTTCGCCTTTTTCTTTTACAGCAATAGAATAGTTTTTCACTCCTTCTAGCTTGTCTTCTAGTGAAATTAACTCATGATAATGAGTTGCAAATAATGTTTTAGCTCCACATTTTTCTTTATCTGATATGTATTCGGCTACTGCCCAAGCAATGGAAAGTCCATCATAAGTGGAAGTTCCTCTTCCTATCTCGTCTAATATTACCAAACTATTGTCTGTAGCCTCTTTTAAAATGGAAGCTACTTCCATCATTTCTACCATAAAAGTACTTTGCCCCATGCTCAAGTCATCTGATGCACCTACTCTGGTAAAAATTTTGTCTACTACTCCAATTCTAGCATAAGATGCTGGAACAAAACTTCCACACTGTGCCATTAAAGTAATTAAAGCTACTTGTCTCATATAGGTAGATTTACCTGCCATGTTAGGCCCTGTAATAATAGCTAACCTATTATCTCCTTTATCTAAATAAGTATCATTTTCTACAAAGCTACCTGTAGGTAAAATCTTTTCAATAACAGGATGACGTCCATTCTTAATATCCATAGCTCCACTATTATCTACAATTGGCATCACATAATTCATATCATCTGCTACTGTTGCAAAAGAAATCAATACATCTAATGTAGCTATTGTACTTGCTGTTCTTTGTACTCTATCGATTTGTGCTTCTATTTGATCCCTTATATCACAAAATGCATTATATTCCAATGTAACCACTTTTTCTTCTGCACCTAAAATTTCATTTTCTACCTTTTTTAGCTCTTCTGTAATATATCTTTCACAATTTGCTAAGGTTTGTTTACGAATATAACTTTCTGGTACCATTGACAAATTAGATTTTGTCACTTCAATAAAATAGCCAAATACCTTATTAAATCCTATTTTTAGCCCTTTAATACCAGTTGACTCCCTCTCTTTTGCTTCGATTTCTAGTACCCAATTTTTTCCATTTGTTGTTGCCTCTTTTAGATGATCAATTTCTTCGTCATAACCAAGCTTAATTAATCCTCCTTCTTTCACACTAATTGGTGGATCATCTACAATAGCATGCTCAATAATTCCATAAACATCTTCTAAAACATCTAAATTCTCATAAAGTTGTCTTAATAAAGGCGATTTTGCTTTTGCTAAATTTGTTTTTACATCTGGCAATTGCTTAGCGGAATTTTTTAAAGATACTAAGTCTCTACCATTAGCACTTCCATAGGAAATCTTTCCAGCTAACCTTTCAATGTCATATACCTTTTTAAGACTATCTGTTAAGTCTCCTCTTAAAATAATATCTTCTTTTAGCTCTTTTACTGCTTCTAATCTCTCATTAATTCTTCCCACATCAATTAAAGGATCACTAAGCCATCTACGTAAAAGTCTGCCTCCCATTGAGGTAGAAGTTTTATCTAGTACCCATAGTAAAGTTCCCTTTTTGCTTTTATCTCTTAGCTTTTCTGTAATTTCTAAATTTCTTCTTGCATTTGTATCTAAATTCATATAATGAGTAGTACTGTATAAAGTGATCTTATGAATATATTCTAAGTCATTTTTTTGAGTATCTCTTAAATAATTAAAAAGTCCATTACTAGCTGCTACACATAATAGCTGTTCCTTTAACTCTTTTATTTCTTTTTCTGTTTCATCTATAACATCATATTTTAATGCAAATACTTCATCATCTGTATCAAATTTTTCTGAGTCAAGCACTGAAAAATATACTGAAAATCTTTCTTTAATTTTCTCTATCTCTTCAGTAGAACTAAACATCATTTCATTCACTATAATTTCAGCTGGTGTATATCTTGCTACTTCATCAAGTAATGTAGCAAAATTATTTTGCTCTTTAATTTGTGTTGTTCTAAAATCCCCTGTTGTTAAATCACATACTGCTACTCCATAATACACTCCACTTTTATATATAGACATAATATAATTGTTCTTTTTTTCCTCTAATAAATTGGATTCCATAACAGTTCCAGGTGTTACAACACGAATAACGCCCCTTTTTACAATCCCTTTTGCTGTCTTTGGGTCTTCTAATTGCTCGCAAATAGCAACCTTATATCCTTTTTCAATTAATTTTGCAATATAAGTTTCTGCTGCATGATATGGTACACCACACATGGGTGCTCTTTCTTCTTGTCCACAATCTTTTCCCGTTAGGGTTAATTCTAGTTCTCTTGATACTGTAATTGCATCATCAAAAAACATTTCATAGAAATCGCCTAAACGATAAAATAAAATGCAATCTTTATATTCTTCTTTATTTTGTAAATATACTTGCATTGCTGGTGAGTATTCTGCCATATCTATTACCTTCTCCCTATTCTAATTCCTTTTCTCCTGATTCTTCTAACTCTGCTTTAATTCTTTTTTTGCATCTTAATTCTTCTAGTTTTAGTCTATTTCTTCTAATTGTACTAACACTCGTTCCTAATCTTTCTGCTACCTGTTCTACTGTCAATCCTTGGTTTTGATTGGCTTGTACTTGTTTCATAAATTCCTCTAGTCTTTCTATTTCTAAATCTGTTCTGCTTTTCTCATTCATAATAGGAACATCTCCAAACATTTCATCTACCAATCTAGTATATAAAACTCTTTCCAAACGAGATAATGCTACTCTTCTCATTTTCCTATCAGCACAAATTTTTGCTATATCATATAATTTTACTTCTTCAGGATTATCACTTTTCCCAAGTTTTTCAATCTCTCTTGAGATAACTCTGCTTGGTATTCCATATTCTCTAGCTATTTCGCTTTGTGATACATCGCTTTTTATCATCTCTACAATTAATCCTATAAAATTAATATATCCATAATCATGCCCCTTTTTATTTTGATATGCTATATATTCTTTTAAAAAACTTTTATCACTTTGAACAAACTCGTTTATTTTGTGCCTAATTGTTTCACTATCTATTCCATATTGTTCTTCTACTGCTTTTGCTGTTGTTTCTCCTTTTAGAATACTCATGATAATACTTCTCATAAAACCATCTAATTCAATAGCCGTACTTTTAACCTGATTATACCTTAATCTTCCCCTAAAATGATTTGTTTCTGTTTCTCCTTGCAATTCACTTTCTAATAATTCTTTTAATTTATCTCTATCTACTCCTAGCTCTCTCGCTGCTCCGTCTTAATGTCAATTTACCTTCTAATATTTTTTGTTTTACTTCTTGCAAAGTTGCCTTATCCATTTACTACTTCCCCTTTTAAATACCACATATGCTCTGAACTAATCCTTAAAGAAACTATTTTTCCAATTAAATCATCTGTACCTTCTAATATAACTACTTTGTTAGAATCTGTTCTACCTGTTAGCATAGTCTCATTTGTTTTACTCTTTCCTTCTATCAAAACATCTTGCATTGTTCCCACATATTGTTTGTTTTTTACAGCAATTTGCTTTTCTACTAACGCTTTTAACCTGTCAAAACGTTCATGCTTTTCTTCCTCTGGAATCTGGTTCTCCATTTTATCTCCTGGAGTTCCTACCCTTCTAGAATAAATAAACATATATACCTGTTCATAATCTACCTTTCGTACAACCTCTAAAGTATCTTGAAAATCTTCTTCTGTTTCTCCTGGAAATCCTACAATAATATCAGTTGAAAGTGTTAAATTTGGTATTGTCTTTTTCATTTTTTCTACTAAATTTAAGTATTGTTCTTTGGTATATTTTCTATTCATTACCTTTAAAATTTGAGTACTTCCTGATTGTAATGGTAGATGAATTAATTTGCATACTTTTTCACAATCACGAATTGCTTCTATTACATCATCTGTAAAATCTTTTGGATGTGGTGATATAAAGCGAATTCTCTCAATACCATCAATTTTGTTAATTGCTCTTAGTAATGTTGCAAAAGAGTTAACTCCCTCATATTCTTCAAAAGGTATTTTGTTTTCTCTTTCTACTCTTAAATAAGAATTCACATTTTGCCCTAGTAGCATAACTTCTTTATACCCTTGTTTAGCTAATTCCTTTATCTCTTCAATAATATCTTTTGGCTCTCTACTTCTTTCTCTTCCTCTCACATACGGAACAATGCAATAACTACAAAAGTTATTACATCCATTCATAATTGCTACAGATGCTTTAATGGTGTCATCCCTTTTTATGGGAAGACCTTCTATAATTTCTCCATCAATATCTAAGATATTTTCAATCCTTTTTCTGTGAAGAAGGATTTCATATAAATCAACTGGAAATTGTTTTAAAGTATGAGGTCCAAATACAATATCAAAAAAAGGATAACTTTGTTTTAGTTTTTCTACGATGTGCTTTTCTTGCATCATACAACCACCAATTGCAATAATAGTTCCTTTTTCTTCTTTGTATTTTTTTACTTCTCCTAATTTACCAAATAGCTTATCTTCTGCATTTTCCCTTACACAGCAAGTATTAAATACAATTAGGTCTGCCTCTTTTAAATTCTCTATTTTCACATAGTTCATTTCTTCCATCATACCACATAGCTTTTCTGAGTCATTCTCATTTAATTGACATCCCATGGTTAAAATACTATATTTTAAATTTTTTCCTTCATTTATTTTAGCAATCTTTTGTATCGTTTCTAAAGAATTTCCAATATCTACTTTTGTCACGTTTGTTCCTCCAAGTTTCTCATTTCATAATGTGTTAATTTTATCTTATTTTGTCAGTTTTGGCAAGAAAAAAGAGAGAAAAAAGTTTCTCTCTAAAAAAACTATTACCATAACTCTAGTGTATCTTCCAAATTTCTCGTTGCTACTCTGCTATTTGGTTGCGTATTGATTGCTATACCTTTTAGCTTTTGTTCAAATACAACCATAGCATCAGGTTCTTGCTCTGAATGCATTCTATCAGTTTTCAATGAATATGTTCGCATTTTTAACATCTTTTGCCTTAATCCTTGGTTTTCTGTTTCTAACATTCTTGCTTCTGCTTTTGTTTTTCCAAACCTTCTTGCACTTCCATTCTGCACAGTTGGCAAACCAGACTTTCCTTGTGCTACTAGCCTTTGGCCAGCAAGTCTTTGAATATATTGTTCTGAAAATTCTCTAGCATCTTTGTCTTGGTAAGTTGATTTAATCATTTGGTATATTTCTTGTATTTCTGGCGTAAATTTCCCTTCTAGTTCATTGTCTACACACAAACGCATGTCTACTAGCATTTCTCGAATGCTATATGTTTCCCCTTGTGGTGTCTTTTCTGCTTGTCTTTGAGCTAATTGTATTTTTAAATCCAGATTTTCTAATTTTTGTTGTTTCAATTGTTGTTTTCCCACAATTCTTCCTAAAAATCCAACTTTCTCTCCTTGAATACTTGCTTTTTGTTCTGTATACCTTTGTACTCTCGCATTTTCTATAGCAACTTGCACTCTCTCATAGATTCCTCTTTTAATATCATTTTCAGCTTGTTGTCTATTGGCTTGTATAAGTTCTGAAAAACCCTTTGAAACTTCTACTCCATAGCTTATTTCATCTAACTGCGAAGTAAGTTCAGTTGAAATTCGCTTAGCATCTTCTAGTGTTGTGTTTTCATCTACTTTTGCTCCTGCAACTTTAGCTGCAATCTCTTGTAAATTCATTTGAATTCTCTCTATTAACTGTCTACTAGAAGTAGTTGTAATTGTTCTGCTATATGGTATTTTAAATTTTTTAGCTAGGTCTCTTGCCATTTGTTCATGATGTACAAATTCATCATATGTGTTTAAAATAGCAGTTTCTAATGTTGATGAATTTTCAGAATTTTGCTTAGTCATTGTTATTAATTCATTAACCTTAGTTTTTCTAGCACTTTCTTTTTCTTCTTTTGAAGGATATATAATATCTTTTGCCTCTTCTAAATTCATTTTATTCCCTTTCTTTTATATAAAGGTATTACTTTTATTTTTATATGGTAACATTGTATAAATATATTTTAAAAAAGTCAATAAAAAGAAAAAACTAATCAAAAGTTTTTCTCTTGATTAGTTTCTCTTTCCTATCAATTATTTTATGCTCTTGGATGTGCTTTTTGATACACATCTTTCAATCCTGGGTCTTGAAATTGCATATATACTTGTGTTGATGAAATATCCGAATGTCCAAGCATTGTCTGAATTGCTTTTAAGTCTGCGCCATTTTGTAACAAATGAGTTGCAAATGAATGCCTTAATACATGTGGCGTAATCTCCTTTGTAATATGCGCTTGCTCTTTATAATATTTAATAATTTTCCAAAATCCTTGTCTTGTTAATCTTCCACCATTAATATTAACAAATAACGCTCTATCATTTTCATCTTTAATTAAAATAGGTCTTGCCTCTTCTACATATTCTTTTAGTGCCTTTAAAGACAAAGAACCTAAAGGAATATTTCTCTGTTTTGAACCACTTTTACAAACAACAAATCCATCTTCTAAATTTACATCATCTATATCTAAAGAAATAATTTCTGTTACCCTCATTCCAGTTGCATAAGCAAATTCTAGCATAGCTTTATCTCTAGTTCCTTTTAAATCAACATCTTTTGGTTGCTCTAATAATAGTTCTACTTCTTGTGATGTTAACACACTTGGAACTCTTTTTTCTATTTTAGGTGATTGAATACCATCTGTTGGATCATGTTTTGCCTTTTTAATACGAATTAAAAATTGGTAAAAAGATCTAATAGAAGCTAGATTTCTAGAAATCGTAGAGGTTTTCTTTCCAATTTCTGCTAAATATTCTAAATAAGTTTTAATCTCTTCTTGTTTTGCTTTTGCATAATTTACCCTATTTTTTTCTACATATTCTTGATACTGTAAAATATCTCTTTGATATGATTGTAAAGTATTATTGGATAATTTCTTTTCATTTTGAAGAAATTCCAAAAAAAGTTTGATTTGTTTTTCCATTTCTGATCCCCTATTCTTTTATTCATTCTATTTTTCAAAACTTTTCTATTATAAAATAGAAGAGTTTTTGTTTTCATAATGTTTCCTTACTTTACATAAACCATATATGTTATATCAAATTAATCCAAAAAAGTAAAGAGATTTTATAAAAAATGTTAAAAAAATTGAATACATAACATAAACAAATTAGAAGATAAATATGCTTCTAATAATGATGCAACCATCAAAAGCACTAACATCATTAAGGAAAATAAAGTATGTCTGATAATTTCCCCTTTAATATTCTCTTTTCTCTTATCTTTCACAATAGACTTATATAATTTGATACCACTTACTGCTAATGCTAAGGTACAAGGAATTAATATTAAATTCTGTAGTAACATAGACGTCACAAAGAATAGACAGCCTTTTCCCATCCCCATAACAGCTATTAAACTAGATATTGTATATCCTAGACAAAATCCTCTATACCATACAATTCCTAGCACAATTGGTATTCCAATTACTGTTGATCCTACAAACCACATAATTAGTGCTAATATTAAATTATTTTTAATAGAATTATGAAGTAATTTTCCTGTATCGATACTATTTCCATCTTTTAACGCCACTACAAACTCATTTACATAATTTTTCACTTCTTGTGTTTGTTGCTCTTGCAAATTATTTACAAATATAACTCCAAGTGTAATTCCAATTAGCAATATTACTGCTACTAGAAAATAGGCTTTTAAATTATCTTTTATATGATGTATTATTGTATCAACAATTTTTGAGTTTTTCTTATGTATTACTCTCATTTTATTCCTCCGTTATCACTTTATACATAATGTCTATTCCATAAAATGAGATTTAGAACTTTTTTATCCAATTTCTATATGACCATATACTCCTCCGCCACCACTTGCAATACGTACTTTTCCTTCTCTAGCTGCTATAATGGTTTTAGCAATTTTCGATCCTACAACACCTTCTATGTCATCCTCTGATAGCTTATGTAATATATTCATTTCATTTTCAAAAGAATTTAACAATTTTTCAATTGTTTTTGCCCCTAATCCTGGAACAAAAGTTAATGGTACTTGATAAACATAAGGAGGTCGATTTTTAGGACTTTTGCTTTCTTCTTTATCTGCTATTGTAATAATTCTATCAAACACGCCCATAGTAATATTATCTTCATGACAATTATGGCATTCTACTACTGGTGGTCTCCCTTCTATTGGCATATCACAAGTTTCACAATAAGTTCTATGGTATTTTCCTAATTTTGGATCCATTCCATAATTAGCCACTACTTTTCTTCCCGCTTCATTCCTTAATGCTCTTACCAATTCTTTAAAAGAAATATCTTCTAATAATACCTTATTATACTCTCTTGCTATTTTAGGTAATGAATGAGCATCCGAATTCGTTAGAAAGGTTTTTGTTTCTAATTCTGAAATATAATCTGCTAATTCTGTATCTGAACTAAGTCCTAATTCCACTGCGAAGATTTTGTCAAATTTCTCTTTAAAAATTCGTTCTAACCTACTTGTACAATTTCCATAAAAACTTTTATGGGGTGTAAATATATGGGCAGGAATTAAAATTCCATTATATTTCTCTACTATATCAATTAATTGATAAGCAGAAATGCAAGCTCTTTGAGAACTTAATGTAATATTATTAATATAATGGCTCATTTCATTTGAAAAAGCTTTAATATCCTTCAATGTTGGAAAATAGCAAAGATTATGAGCACTTCCTGTTTTTCCATTTTCATTTACTTCGGCAGTTTCAATTTCGCTACCTAAAATAATACAAACTTTATCCTTGTATACAATTCCTCCATCTGCTATTTCATAAGCTTCACCTGTCTTTAAAAACTCCTCTATATCTTCTATGACATATGGAGAAGCACAGTCAATAATTCCTGCAATTTGAATCCCTTTTCTATCTGCACATTCTCTAGCAATATTAGCAAAATTTAGACTTCTAGCTGCTGTTATCTTAATGGGTTTTCCCTTTTCACTTCTTCCTATATGAATATGTAAATCTGCAAACATTTCTTGCATTTGCTTTTTCCTCCTATTCTTAAGTCTGTCCCCAAAACTGACACTTTTGTCACTTTAGGGACGTAGGTAAAAACTGACACTTTTGTCACTTATAAGAACGTCCCTCAACTGACATAACAAAAGATTGGCTCTAAAAAACCAATCCTTTAATTTTTCTTTTGTATCTTTTCATACTTTTGTTTCTTCATGCTTTTGTTACTTTCTTCTTTCCTTTTTCTTTTGTAATTTTTTATCTTTTGTATACTAATTTTCCCCTTTTGTATCCTCTTTTATTTTCTTTAGTATAAAGTATTTATGTAAGTCGCTATTGTTAAATTAACAATTAGCGGTACATCTCATCTTTAATATCTTGTGCTGTTACTACTGGAGTTTGTTCATTCTTAGCCTGAATTGCTTCTTTTGCTGCCTTATATTCTGTTCTCGCTTGATGAACAGTTCTATAAATTTTAGGAGTTGCTTTAATGCTATCCATAAGGTCTCTTGTATTATTGTACTGATTAAAAGCATATTGAATCATATTTTCACTTCTAGGTACATTAGAATCTCTTCGTCTTTCATCTAAATTGCTCATACTAAGATCCCCTCCATTTCTACCACAAACTCTTTGAATTTTTGTAAATAGCGGTTATATTTATCCTTCAAGTTTCTATATTCTAAAAGCACTAATGCTTCATCTACTTTAAATGCAATTCTTTCTGGTCTATCTAATAACATACCACCAAATTGATCTACTAATTCTAATACATCACTTTCTTTTTCCCTTGGATAACTTCCACTATATCTATTTACTTCTTCGCAAATTTTACAAAAGCGTGGTGAAAAACCTAATGCAGCCAAATATTCTGCACCTTCTTTTGCATAAGATTTAATTTTAGATAAATCTTGTGGTTTATTTGTTTTTTTACAATTGCATAACAAGCATGCTGTTATTACTAAGTTTTCGTCTAGCCCTAAGTCAGTTTGTTCTAAAAAATTCTTTGCTAGAAAAGCTTTCGCAACAACAGAATTATCAAAAAAGATGCCTGTCTTCTTTTGTAAATAATACATAATTTCCATTTTCTTAATCCAGTCTGGCTCGGAAAGGATATATTCTGCAAATGATTCCATGCTTTCTTCTCCCCTTTACATGGATATTTTTCCTGTGTATTTTCTAATCTTGTCGATTAATTTTATTATATGCTAATTTATATTCTAATTCAACAATATTACGTAAATGTCATATAATTGTAAAGAGATTGTAATATATAATTTTATATGTTGCTAATTATAAAAAATATGATGTGTTTTTTTAAATTCACACACCATATTATATAATCTCTCCTTGTATATTACGCAAACTGGCGTACATGGCTACAAAAATTTTCACCTTCCCTTTTGATTTGCTACTCTATTCCAAGCTGACTGCAAAAGTCCCTTCTGTTCCTGATTTTATGAGCTTAGAGCTGAGAGTGATTACGGGGAACAACGCAAGCGAGTCGCCGTCAGTGTTGCCGATCGAACTGCACATATCGATAGCGTTCACAAGGTCTGAGTACACAAAGCGCACAACGAAACTGCAACTGACAGAATTAGTAATGACACAACGTGAAGCCAGCCAGTATGCCGTAGATGTTCCTTGCGAAATAATCAATTTGTAATAATTAGCTTTTGTGTTATCTTTTTTCGTATATTCTTGAAATGCTGTTTGCATAAATGTAGCATCTTTATACCAATATGTTTG
>JAAWKD010000008.1 GCA_022797215.1 Clostridia bacterium | reverse complement strand
ATTTTATCATAAAAGAAGTGAAAAAGATAGACTTTTTTAAAAAATATATCATTTTCGCTTGTTTGCCATACAAAAAAATAATATAATAAATTTATAAAAAAGGATTTGACAAAAATTAGATAGTCAATTAGTAGAGGAGAAAAATATAAAATGAAAATAATAACGGTATGTGGGAGTTATAAATTTAAAAAAGAAATGGCAGAAATAACAGAAAAAATGACCTTGAAGGGAAATTGCATGTTAACTCCAAATGAACTTGCAAAATCTGATAAAAATGATTATACACAAGAGGAAGCTTTAATGATTGATAAAATGCACAAAGAAAAAATAAAATTATCAGATGCGATATTAGTTGTTAATGTAAATAACTATATAGGAAGTAGTACAAAAAGTGAAATAGAATTTGCAAAATCATTAGATAAAGAAGTTATGTATTATACAGATTTAATAGGATAATAAAAAGAAAGGAAGTTTCAGTATGACACAAAATGGATTTATTGATATTGAAATTAAAGAACTATTAGATTGGAAAGGAAAAGGACCGGATGGTTGCTTAGTATCAGATAAAATTACAAAAGAGGGTTGGAAAGTAGGATATATGTATAGAGAGGAACCGGACAAAGGGGTCCCAGATAGTGGTTGGAGATTTATGAAAGGTGACGAAAGTGACGAGTATAATGCAGAAAATGTACATATATTTGCACTAAATACAATTTGTAATTATGACCCTGATATTATTCCATATTTAGATTTACCAATAGGAACTGCTCTAATTAGGGTGGGAGACCATAAATTTGAAGAAGATAATCAAGATAAGGAAATTGTAATGGAAAAACAAGAAAGATAATTAAAAATGGAGAAAAATATGGAGAATAAACAAGATTGGGAAGAACTAAGAAAATGGGAAGAAAGCAAGCAACAAAGTAATATAGAAACCTATAAGATAGATATAAATGAAATTGAGGAATTACAAAATAGAAGAAAGAAAATGGATAAAATATTAAATCCTGTAAATCAAACTTTAGTAAAAGTAAAAAAGGTTTTGATAATTCTTGTAGCTATTATAGGCATTCTGGCTTTTATTATCTTTGTTGGCTGGTTATCTTCTGTAAGAAATTTTGTGAATGCTGATATCTATTCTATGCTAAATTTTTATGGAGTAGAAGTGCAGATTATTTCACAAGAAGCTGATCAAAAAGGAAATGGAAAATATCTTGTTAACCCTGAAGGGTATCCTGAAATTCAATTTACTGCCAAGAAACGTTGGGGAAATATCCAAACAGATTTTAAGGACAACTATCAAAAATATCTTTTTACGCATTGGGAAAGTGATAGAAAAGAAAAATTTTCTACTAACGAAGAATTAGAAGATGGGCTTTTAGTATATCAAAATTATATTACTGTGAATGAAAATGAGACTATTGAGGAAGCAACGGAAGATTTTATTAGCTTTATCGTATATGCAGAGCAATGGAATTCAAAACATAAAATTATTAATATGCCACATTGGTCAAAAGAATATTTTAGGGTACCACTCAATATATACATTTACCTTCAAGAAGATATTTGGCTAAAAAATATTTATACTGGAACAGGGCAGACTGAAGATAAAATGAGAGAAACCATAAAAAATGAATTAGAAAATGCCAAACTGGAAACGAGGTAATATGAGAAAAATTTTAGATTTTAGTATTTTTACAATAGTAATATTATCTTTAATAGTAGCAGGAAGTATATCGCTTATGCGTTCAGACAGAGAAGAGAAATGTAAAACTGTTATCTTATCAATACCTCATTTTGTAATCTACTGTTTGTTACAATATTGTTGTGGTTTTATACTCTGGATTATTAGACTTGATAAATTCGATAGGTATCCATATAGAAACCCATTTTGCATTCTAGTGATTATTTATGGTATAATTGCCTTTAGCGTATTAGATATATATTATATAAGGTATGAAAAAAACAAATATAGTATAAGAGTAGCACTTTGGCTTTTACTTGCCATACATATATTAGCGATTTTTCTATTACTTATTTTTAGTCCTTTTAAAGGATGGTTTTAGAGAAAAAAACGAGCAGATAATTAAGCGATTAATTTATCTGCTTTTTTCATAAAAACCTTGTAACCTTTTTAGAGAAATTGGTATTATATTGGTTAAGTATACTTGAGAAGGGGATTAATTCCAAAGTGAATAAAAATGCAAAACAGTATTTAAAAAGTGATAACCTTTTTAATATGAAAAATCTTGTAAAAATATATGGCTCCTATGTTTATACAATTGTAAACAATAGTATAAATGGCAATGAAGATATAGAGGAAATTGTATCAGATGTTTTTTTAGCCTTATGGCAAAACCGTGAGAAAATACAGGAAGAAGCGGATTTAAAACCATATTTGATAGTCATAACAAAAAATTTGATTAAAAAGAAATATAGAGACTTAAAAAAGAATGTTTCTACTTGTGATATAGACGATTTAGAAAACGTAATTGCATCACAAATGGATATTAGTCAAATTGTAGAAAATGATGAGAAAAAACAAATCATATCAAATACGATTAACCATTTACAAGAGGAGGAAAAAGCAATATTTACTTTATATTATTACAATAATAAGATGATAAAAGAAATAGCTAGTTATTTAAAAATTTCTACTACCAAAGTAAAGGTATCATTACATAGAATTAGAAAAAAGGTGAAAAAAGAATTGATGAAAAGGGGGTATAGCTATGGAAAATGAAAAACTGATGAATAAAATCAAAGATAAGATAGCGATATCCAATTTTGAATGGGAGGAAAAAACAATGATAAATAAGAAAAAGAAAATGCTTTCTATCGTTAGTATTTCAATTATTTGCATTATGTGTAGTTTTGCCACTGTAAATGCTATGACAGGAAATGAGTTAGTGAAAAACATAGAAAAAACAATCAGTAAGCTTTTTCATAAAGAGAATATCACCATGAATTATGGAGAAAGTGGTATAACGAGCAATGTAGGTGAAGTAAATTCAGAAATTGGTTCAAAACAAGAAATAAAGCACAATGGTGTAGACCTAAAAGCAGAATATGGCGAAGAAGTATTGGTTATTGCTGAAGGAGAAGTCATAGAAGCAAAGTATAATCAAAAAATGGGATATTATATTCTTGTAAAACATAATAATAGTGAATTTACTTATACAAAATATGCACATCTATCTAAACTAAATGTAAAAGCAGGAGATACTGTAAAAAAAGATGAAAAGATAGGAGAAGCAGGACAAACGGGAATGGTAACAGGTGTATGTTTACATTTTGAAGTGTTAGATAAAGATATGAATGCGATGGATCCAAATAAATTTTTAAATTAAGAAGGATAAGTTGTTAACAGAATACTCTATACTTTATACAAAAAGTATAGGGTATTTTTTGGTAGTTATGATAAACTTACAATCAATAAAAAACAATCTATAACTATTGAATAAAAAATAGAGATTAGTGTATAATTTATTCATAAATCGAAAGATTAAATTTTTAAAGGAGGAAAATTTATGGATAGAAAAGTGAAGGTCGTACAATTCGGAACAGGTAAAATGGCAGTATATACAATGCGCTATGTTTACGAAAAAGGTGGAGAAGTAGTTGGAGCTATTGATGTAAATCCTAGCGTTATTGGAAAAGATATAGGCGAAGTAATGGGAGGAGAAAAGAAAAACGTTGTTGTAACAGCATTAGAACAAGCAGAAGAAATGATGAAACAAGTAAAACCAGATATTGCAATTGTTACTACAATGAGCTTAATCTCTGATGTAAGAGATGCCTTAATGCTTTGTGCAAAATTAGGAGTAAATGCTATTACAACTTGTGAAGAAGCATTTTACCCACAAAATTCAAATCCAAATATCTTCAAAGAATTAGATGAGATGGCAAAACAAACAGGATGTACTATAACAGGAAGCGGATACCAAGATATTTATTGGGGACAATTAATTAGTTCTATTGCAGGTTCTACTCAAAAAATTACAAAAATCAAAGGAAGTTCAAGCTATAACGTAGAAGACTATGGTATTGCATTAGCAAAAGCACATGGTTCAGGACTTACTTTAGAAGAGTTTGACAAAGAAGTAGCTTCAGTAGATAGAATTTCAGATGAAGAAAGACAAAAAGTAATTGAAAGTGGAGAATACTTACCATCTTATATGTGGAATGTAAATGGATGGCTATGTTCAAAATTAGGATTAACAGTAGAAAGCCAAACACAAAAAACAGTACCACAAACTTACAAAGAGGATATTCATTCAGAAACATTAGGAACAACTGTAAAAGCAGGAGATGCCACAGGAATGAGTGCAGTTGTTACAACAACTACTAAAGAGGGAGTTACCATTGAAAGTGAATGTATTGGAAAAGTATATTCTAAGGAAGACTATGACAAAAATGAATGGACCATTTATGGAGAGCCAGAAACTACTATCACAGTTGCAAGACCTGCTACAGTAGAATTAACATGTGCAAGTGTTGTAAACCGTATTCCAGATGTTATAAATAGCGAAGCAGGATATGTAACAACGGAAAAATTTGGAGAACTAAATTACAAGTCAAAACCTTTAAATGAATATGTAAAATAAAAGGTAAATGTATAAAAAAATAGCACCCCAAATGTTTAACATTTGGGTGCTATTTTTTAATCATAACTTTGTATATACAAAGCTTTGGCAATGTAGGGAGTTACCTCGTCAAATGGGTACCAACCAGAACTCTTACTATCATTTTCTCCACCGATTAGGATTAGAAACATAAACCATGTCCTTATCATCAGTTGCTAGTAAAACTAAGTAATGTGAAGTAGTAGTCCAACGATTATTATGAGGACTATTCCATACACAAATTAAAATTGGCCTATTTGTTCTTAAGTGTTCTTGTAATTTGTCTTTTGATAGATGGACGCTATCATAATAAAAGTCTGTGTTTTTAATATGAAAGGTATGGGATAATTCCTCCGAGAGTAAGTCATAATTTAAAACAGGGAAATATTTTTGTCTTAGATCTTCTGGTGTGTAGTCTTGGTTATATCCACTTAGGATAGTAGCTAGAGCAGCAATACCACAACCATTTTTAGCCATAGTACCACCCCAGTAGTGATTATCGCTCCATGATGCATTTCCGTTTTGTTTATATTCTTTATAAGTTTTTTTATACTCATTTACTGTGGTAAAGGTTGTAAAATAACCATCTGCATTATTTACTTTTTCTTGTCCAATTCCAGAATAATTTATATTTTCATCTAATTTAATAATTTCGTAATTGTTAGAAAGACCAAATAGATTGGAAGTAAGGGTATCTTTGTTATTACAAAAATAAATAATAAGTCCAACAATTAATAAAACAAATACTATTATTTTTTTCTTCATTTAAAAATATCGCCTCCTTCAAGCTTGTCCATATTATATAAAATAAATAGGAAAAGTGTTTTAAGAAACCCTTAAAAAAAGCTTAAACTTTTCTTATGTTAAAGTTGCTAATTCTTGTTTTTTGTGATAAGGTATTAACAAAAAGGAGAGGAACAAAAGATGGCAAGAAGTAGAAGAAATAAAAGAGTATTTAAAAGAATTGTAGAAGCAATTAGTTGGAAAACCTTCTTTATTGTCATATCTATTTTGGCAGTAGTCATTGTTGCTTGCTTAGGAAGCAATATCTATCGCACGAATCAAGAGAAAAAGCTATTAGCAGAACAATGGGAAGAATTAGATAAACAGATTGAAGATATTTTTTCAGATACAGTCCAAAGTATTGCAGATTCTAATAGTATCAAAAGGGATAGTTTAATTACTCTTTCAGCAGTAGGAGATATTTTATGCGAAAATGAGTTAATAGAAGATGCAAAGCAAGGCAAAACATATAATTTCAATCATATGTTCCAAAATATTACAGGATTTCTAAAACGTAGTGATGTTGTATTAGGTACAATGGAAACTAACTTTGTAGAAAAGGAATATTCAGGGTTTGGACTACGTAATAGTCCGAAGGAATTTGCAGAGGCAGTTAAGAATTCAGGAGTGAATTTAGTTAGTATTAGTACGAATCATAGTTTAGACTATGGAATTAGCGGATTAAAACAAACTAAAGAATATCTGCAAGATATTGGATATGATACAGTAGGGGACAATTTAGGAGAGAATAGAGTAACCATTAAAACCGTAAAAGACGCTAAAATTGCTTTCCTATCCTATACTTGTGTCATGGAAAAACAAGATAAAAAGAAAAAGAATGAATTAGAAGCAGCGAATTTATATAGTGAAAAAATAGCAAAAGAAGACTTAGACTATGCAAAAGAAAATGCGGACTTTATCTTTGTTATTATGCATTGGGGAGATGCCTATAGCAATAAGCCAAATAAAGAACAAGAAAAAATAGCAGACTTTTTAATTGACAATGGTGCAAATGCTATTTTAGGAAATCACTCAGCAGCTATCCAACCAATGCAAGTAAGAAAGAACAAAGAGGGAGAAAATGTTTTTATTGCCTATTCTTTAGGAAACTATATTTGTGCTGATAATAATGACACATCAAAAGTAGAACTAGTATTAAATATAGAACTTCGCAAAAGCGGAGAAGATGGCAAAGTTACATTAAACAAAGTAGATTATACACCAATTTATATGTTAGATAACGGTCAAGAAGCACAAAACCGTTATGAACTAATTGACATGAAGGGTGTCGCCAAAAGATATGCTAGTGGCGAAAAAATGAATATTAGCAAAGAAACTTATAACAAATTATTAGATGGACTAAAACTATTGCAAAAAGTAATTGAAAAATAGTGTCGCACTTAGGGACGTTAGTTTGTGCGACATGTGTCCCCTAGTGCGACATTTTAGGAAAAAGGAAAAGTGCTAGTTAAACTAATGTCCCTAAATTGACATGAAAGGAAACAAAAATGAAAGTAGGATTTATCTCACTAGGATGTAACAAGAATTTAGTAGATACAGAAAAAACGATCGCTTTGTTCCAAAATCATCAATATGAAATTGTAAATGATGAGAAACAAGCAGAAATAATTGTGATTAATACTTGTGGGTTTATAGAGTCAGCAAAACAAGAAGCTATTAACACGATTCTAGAGATGGCAGAGTATAAAAAACAAAATTGCAAATATTTAATTGCAATGGGATGTTTAGTAGAAAGATATAAAGAAGAGCTAGAAAAAGAAATTCCTGAAGTAGACTTATACATTAAATATAGCGAATATGATAAATTATGGAATAAGATAGAAGAGTTAATAGAAGATGAAACTAAAGAGAGTAAAAGTTCCTTTGATGAATTAACAGATAGAGTGATTACTACAGGAGACAATTATGCTTATTTAAAAATAGCAGATGGTTGTAGTAATTATTGTACTTATTGTGCTATTCCAAAAATTCGCGGACCTTTGAAAAGTAGAAAGATGGAAAGTATTATACAAGAGGCAAAGGACTTAGCTCGAAAAGGCTACAAGGAAATTATTCTAACAGCACAAGATACCACAAAATATGGAACAGATAATTATGGAAAACCAATGCTGTCTGAACTATTGGAAGAACTTTGTAAGATTTCTGAAATAAGATGGTTTCGCTTTTTATATGCTTATCCTGAAACAATAACAGATGAATTAATTGAAACAATTAAAAAACATCCACAAATTTGTCCTTATTTTGATATTCCGATTCAGCATATTTCAGATACAGTTTTGAAAAGAATGAACCGTCATAGTAATGGGCAAACAATTCGAAATTTAATAACAAAATTAAGAAAAGAACTTCCAAATAGCATTTTAAGAACTACTGTTATGGTAGGATTTCCTCGGAGAAACCGAAGAAGAGTTCCAAGAGTTATATGACTTTCTAAAAGAAGCAAGATTTGATAAGTTAGGAGCTTTTGCCTATTCTAAAGAAGAGGGAACACCAGCAGAAAAAATGCCAAACCAAGTTCATCCTCAAACAAAAAAGAGTAGGTATCATAAAGTAATGAGTTTACAACAAGAAATCTCTAAAGAGAATTTACAAGAAAAACTAGGAAAAAAGTATGAGGTTATGATAGAGGGTATTACTAAAAACGAAAAATACTATGTGGGCAGAAGTTATATGGACACACCAGAAATTGATGGTGTTATTTATATTCAAAATACAAAAAGATTACAAACTGGTGAGTTTGTAATCTGTAAAATAACGGATATGAAAGAATATGATTTAGTAGGTGAGCTAGTAGATTAGTAATAATCGCAATAATTATCTTCTACGGAAATATACACAAATCGTTTTAACGATTTGTGTAATTTCCTAGAATATAAAAATAAGCATTTGTGAGGAAATTTTCTTCCATGTAATTTCCAGAATAAATAGTTTCCCCGGTTTCTTTGTTTTCCAAATTAATCGGAATTTGGATAGGATAAGTAAATTCTTTTCCAGAAGAATCTATTAAGTGGAGTGTAAATGAAACCGTGTTTTTTAGAGAGGAAAGGGTAACCTTTCCTCTTTTTAAAAGGCTACCATCAAATACAAGAGGGGTTTCAATATCTGTAATGACGCAGTCTTCTTTAAAGTTTTGATTAAGATAACGAAGTGTGATAGGAGAGTCATTACTTAACTCGATTTTTTCAAGAGGCTCAACAGATATATTCCCCGAAGGTGTTTTTCCAAAATCTTCAATAGGTAAACTCATTAAATGAAAAGTATTTTCTTCTATATTAGAAAAGGTTATGTTGTCAACAAAAAGGGAATTAACATCATTTTGAAGATTTAAGTAAATAGCAATATCGGTATATTGACTTAAATCTAGGTTCCACCTAGCTTGTGTTTCCTCTTTATTTACACCATAGCAACTGCTATAACAAACCACTTTTTCAATAGAATAATCAGTGGTGGTCTTTGGCGAGTTCTTTTTGTTGGAGGTTTGTTTATCTTTATTGAAAAATATCAAGATAAAGATAGACAAGAGAATAATCATTAAGAAGACAAGAAGGAATATGATTCCTTTTGACTGAAAAAAATTAAATTTGGAATTATTTACATTTTCTTTTGTTTTCATAGTATTCATCCTTCTTTTAGAGTAACGTTTTTTGTTAACATATCATAAAATGAAAGAAAAAGCAATAAGGTAGTTGCAACTAAACGAAAGATATGGTAAGATAAATATAACAATTAAATAGATATTATTTTTCCCTGCATAGTGCGTGTAGACTGGAATTTTAGAACCAACAAACGATTAAAGGGAGTCCGCCTTTGGATGTGGCGTGTAAGCTTACACATTAGTAGTAAGAAACCCAGGAACATTCAACAAGACACCCACCTGTGAAAGCAGGCTCTTAAAATTTCATTCACCTTACGGCTAAAGCGGGGCTTTTTGTTAAATTAAAACGAAGAAAATTGGGAATTAATTTTAGAGGAAGTTATAGGAAAGGATTAAGTATGAATATTATAATAAAGAAAGCTAAATGTGAAAATTTAAAGGACATACAAATACTTAATAATAAACTTTTTGAATATGAATATGATGGATGGGATAAAGATTTAAAGTTAGGATGGCCTTTTGATGAAGAAGGAAAGAATTATTTTATAAATATGATAAATCATCAAATTGTATTTATTGCTTTTGATGACGATAAGCCTATTGCATATTTAGCTGGCAATACGAAAGCAGAAAATGCATATCTTACTATAAAAGTTGCAGAAATAGATAATATGTTTGTAGATGATGCATATAGAGGGAAAAATATAGGAAGCATGTTGATAGATGCATTTAAAAAATATTGTATTGAAAAGGAAATAACAACGTTTAAAGTAAATGCATCATTTCCAAATACTAAAGCAATAGATTTTTATAAGAAAAATGGTTTTATGGAGCATGACATTACATTATGGTGTAAAACATAATGCGGATTTTAAGAACAAGGGATAAAAGCAGATAATTAGTTGCTAATTATCTGCTTTTGTGATAATATGTTAACGAAAATAGAGAGCTAAAAGGATATACCAATAATGAATCAAAGTCAGTTATTAAAATTAGGAAAAGAAAAACTAAAACAAGAAAATATTGAAGAAGCGGAAAGTAAAGCAAAAAGGTTGCTAGAATTTGTATTGCAACAATCAAGAGAGGAAATGATTAGAAATTCGTTAGAAAAAGTTTCAGAGTTGCAACACAAAGCCTATGAAGAAAAATTACAAGAAGTAATACAAGGAAAACCATTACAATATATCACACATTTACAAAAATTCATGGGATTGAGTTTCTATGTTGACGAAAATGTATTAATTCCTCAACCAGATACAGAAATTTTAGTAGGACAAGCCCTAGAGAAGATACAAAGTATACAGGATAGAAGAGTGCAGATATTAGATTTATGTACTGGAAGTGGAGCAATTGCAATATCTATTGCAAAAAAAATGCAAGAAATTGCAGAAGAGTATCAAGTGATAGCAACAGACATTAGTGATAAAGCATTAGAAGTAGCACAAAGAAATGCAAGGCAAAATCAAGTACAAAAACAAATTCAATTTTTGCAATCTGATATGTTTTCTAATTTGAAAGAGAAAGAATTTGACATCGTAGTGTCTAATCCACCATATATAGAAACAAAAGTGATAGATACTTTAAGCAAAGAAGTAAGAAAAGAGCCTAGAATAGCTTTAGATGGCGGAGAAGATGGATTGAAATTTTATAGATTAATTTTAGAAAATGCGAAGCAATATCTCAAAACAGGGGGATATGTACTAGTAGAAATTGGATATGACCAAGGTGAAAAGTTGGTAAAACTATGGCAGGAGTTAAAAGAAAATTGTCAGCTAGAGTTAATAACAAAGGAGCCTATTAAAGATTTAGGAAATAATGACCGTGTTATGATATTTCAAAAAGTAGCAAAAGAAGGTGAATAGATGTCATTTGCAGGTGAAGTAAAAGAAGAATTAAACAAATTAACTAATTTAGCCAATAAGGAAGCTGTTAAGTATGAACTTTTAGGTTATTGGATGACAAATCATATGGCGATAGAAAAGAATAAAATAAAGTTTTCAACAGAAAATGAATATAATATTAATCGCTTTAGTAAATTGCTAAATAATTTGCAACAAACAAAATATGAAATTCAGATTGTGGGAAAGACTTTTTCAATTACAACATCTATACCAGAATTAGAGGAAATACAAGAGAATATAACACTAGATCTAGAGAATATAAAAAAGAAAATAGAAAAACAAGAAATCTTCCAAAAAGCATTGGTAAGAGGGTGTTTTTTAGGAAGTGGTTCTATCAGTAATCCCAAACAAAGTTATCATTTAGAAGTGTTATTTTCTAGAAAAATATATGCTGATTTTATTTTGCAATTATTGCAAGAATATCAGATTTCTTTGAAATCGGTGGTAAAAAATGAAACAGAAGGAATTTATGCGAAAGATGGAGAAGAGATTTCAAAGTTTTTGGCTTTTATTGGTGCAAACCATTCTGTGTTGCAATTTGAGGAAATTAGAGTGTACCGTGAAATTCGAGGAAATGTAAATCGAAAGGTGAATTGTGAAACAGCGAATTTGAATAAAACGGTGGAATCAGCACTAAAGCAAATACAAGCGATTGAATTCTTAAAGCAAAAGGGAAAATTAGAAGAATTATCAGAAGGCTTGCAAGAAATTGCGCAGCTTAGAATTGCACATCCAGAAGCTTCATTGATAGAACTAGGAAATCTATTAAAAACGCCAATTGGAAAATCGGGGGTTAACCATAGATTAAAAGCTATTGAGAAAATGGCTGAGGAATTACTTACCAAAGAGAAAAAGAATTAGGAGATTATTACAGAAAGGTAAGGATATATCAATGAAAGAAATAGGAATTTATATACACATACCATTTTGTAAGAAAAAATGTCATTATTGTGATTTTTGTTCTTATGAAGGAAAAGACAGTTATATTCCAAGATATATGAAATGCTTAAAACAAGAAATTGAAGAAGTAGGACAAGCAAATAAGCAAGATGTAATAGAAGGAAAGGACAATCCTTTTTTAGTGAATACTATTTATATAGGAGGTGGAACACCTTCGTTATTGGATAGTAAGTACATAGTAGAAATCATGCAAACCATTAATGCAAACTATGAAGTAGCAAAGGAAGCAGAGATTACTATAGAAGTAAATCCAGGAACTGTGACGCTAGAAAAATTACAGGATTATTTTGAAAGTGGTATCAACCGTATCAGTATTGGTTTACAATCTACTTATGATACCTTGTTAAAACAATTAGGAAGAATACATAACTATCAAGAGTTTTTAGATACCTATTATTTAGTAAAGCAAGTAGGATTTGAAAATATCAATATTGACTTAATGCTAGGCTTACCAAACCAAACTATTTGTGAAATTCAAAATTCAGTAGAAGAAGTAATTGGGCTAGAACCAGAACATATTTCGATATATTCTTTAATTGTAGAAGGAGGGACAAAATTAGAAAAACAGATACAAAGTGGAGAATTAACTTTGCCAGATGAAACTTTGGAAAGAGAAATGTATTGGAAAACAAAGCAGCTATTAGAAGAAAGCGGATATATCCATTACGAAATTTCAAATTTTTCCAAAGAAGGGTATCAGTCTAAGCATAATAGCAATTGTTGGGAACAGAAAGAATATATTGGTTTTGGTGCTGGTGCGCATTCATATACTAACCGAATTCGCTATTCTAATATAGGAGAAATAGAAGAATATATCAAGAATTATGAAGAGGGAAGAATTGAAAATAACTTTGTTTTTCACGAAAAGCAAAATCAAGAGGCAGTGCAAAAAGAGTTTATGTTATTAGGACTTAGAAAAATAGGAGGAGTTAGCATACAAGAATTTAAAAATCGTTTTATTGCAAATCCTATTTATCTATATCATGAGCAGTTAGAGAAATTGACGAAAGAAAATTTGATAGAAATAGATGGAAATAGTATCAAATTAACGAAAAAAGGAATTGACTTAGCAAATTTAGCTTGGGAAGAGTTTGCATAAATTTGAAAAAATACTTGTAATATTTATAAATTTTATGTATAATAAAAATGCTCTAAGCATAAGAATAAAATAAAGAAAATATTGGAGGAATGAAAATGGAAGAAAATAATAACCCAATTCAAGAACCAGGAGTAAAGAAAGAGGAGTATACAGCTCAAACAACACAAAATGTAGGACAAAGAAAACAAAATTCTATGGCATTAACTAGCTTTATTGTTGCATTAGTGGGACTTCTTGTAGCAGGTTTACCATGTGGGATTGTAGCTGTTGTTTTAGGTATTGTAGGTCTTGTTAAATTTGATGCTACTAAAGATAAAGGAAAAGGATTTGCTATAGCTGGATTAGTAATAGGTGTTATTGATATAATAGCAGTTGTTCTTAACATTATTATTACAGCAGCATCTTTAGTATAAAAAATAGAAAAGTAGAAAGGACTGATTTTTAGATCAGTCTTTTTTGTATTCACAAAAAATTCATATAGTTTTTTAGCAATTCGTATTGACAACTGCTAAAAATGGATATAATATATAGAAAGTTTAGCAGTCCAAAACAAAGAGTGCTAATTAGGAGATAATTTTCAAGTATCCCTAAGGAAAGGGGGAACATTGGAAGAAAGAAAGAAGAAAATATTACAAGCAATTATCGATGAGTACATTAGCACTGCGGAACCGGTTAGTTCAGGAACTTTAGTAAATAAATATGGATTAGATTGTAGTAGTGCTACTATACGAAATGAAATGTCTGAACTAGAGAGAATTGGATACTTAGATAAACCACATACTTCTAGCCGGAAGAATTCCTTCAGCAAGAGGATATCGTTTCTATGTAGACGAACTTATTAAAGAGGATGACATTAGCTTAGAAGAAATTAAATACATTCAGTCAAAAATGGAAACAAGAGTAAATGCGATAGAGGATTTAACTAAAATTGCTACCAATACTTTATCAGAAATTACACACTATACTTCAGTAGCGGTTGGCCCTAAAGCAGGAATTCAAAACATTGAAGATGTAAAATTTGTATTACTAGGTACAAGAATGCTAATGGCAGTTATTCTTACGGACACAGGTATTGTAAAAGAAACTATTATCAAATTTGACGAAGATATTACAGAGAATCAAGTAAATACATTAAACTTTATCTTTAATAATAAACTAAAAGGAAAACCATTAGAAGCTATCGATAAGCCACTAGAAGAATATATTTTTTCGGAAATGAATTATAGCTTAGAAGTAATAAGACCTGTTATGGAACAGTTAAATAAAGTCATTCACGAAGAATCAAAAGTATATTTAGAAGGAACTAATAAAGCCTTTGAACTTCCTGAGTTTAGAAGCTTAGAAGTAGCTAGAAATTTCATTAACTTAATAGATACCAAAGAAATTGTATTGGATTTATTAAATACAGGATTTGCAAATGACATTAATGTATATATTGGTGATGAACAGGAAAATGAACAATTAAAAGACTTTAGTATTGTTACATTTAAACACCGTTATCAAGATAAAGATTTAGGAACTATTGGCATTATAGGGCCAAAAAGAATGGACTATTCTAAAGTAATTTCAGTTATGAAATATATTAGTAAGAAATTAAATGGAGAATAGTGCTATGTCAGTTTGGGGACGTTCCTTTTCCTGACACTTTTGTCAGACTGGGGACACACCTTAAAAAGAAAGAAAGGAAAGTGAGAAAAGCGTGAGTGTAAAAGAAGAATTAACAGAAGAAAAGGAAGAAATTAGAGAAAATACAGATGAAGTGATAGAAGTTAAAAAACAAAATGAAACTTTGAAAATTCAGCTAGAAGAAACAGACGACAGATTAAAAAGGGTAGCAGCAGAATTCGATAATTATAAAAAAAGAACATTAAAAGAAAAAGAAGGAATGTATGATTCTTTAATGGGAGATGTTGTTTCTAGGTTGTTGCCAGTAATAGATAACTTAGAGAAAGCAGTGTCTAGCCCAACTGAAGATGAAAACTATAAACAAGGGGTAGAACTTGTACTAAAACAATTTAAAGATGTATTAACAGCAAATGGAGTAAAAGAGATTGAAGCAATAGGAAAAACCTTTGACCCAGAACTTCATGAAGCAGTAAGCTTGATACAAGATGATAATTTAGGAGAAAAGGAAATCAAAGAAGAATATCGTAAAGGATATATGATAGGCGATAAAGTGATACGCCATTCTATGGTGGTTGTAGCTAACTAGTTTTTAATTTTTATTGTATATATTTGATAACTTATATTGTTTTTTGTAGCTTGTTGGTCACAATCTTCCTATTAGAAAAAGGGTGATTGCTCCAATCGCACTTCGCCACAAATGTGGCTACGTTTGGTCGCTATGCGCTACTGCAAAACAAATATAAATTATCAAAAAGAAAAATCAAAAATTTAAAATCAGAAAGGAAGTAAAAAGATTATGGGAAAAATTATAGGAATTGACTTAGGAACAACAAACTCATGTGTAGCAGTAATGGAAGGAGGAGAGCCAGTTGTTATTCCTAACGCAGAAGGAAACAGAACAACACCATCTGTTGTTGCATTTTCAAAAAATGGAGAAAGATTAGTAGGACAAATTGCAAAACGTCAAGCAGTTACTAATCCAGATAACACAGTAATCTCTATTAAAAGAGATATGGGAACAAACAGAAAAGTAAAAATTGAAGGAGAAGAATTTTCACCACAAGAAATTTCAGCAATGACATTACAAAAATTAAAAACAGATGCAGAAAATTATTTAGGAAGCCCTGTAACACAAGCTGTTATCACAGTACCAGCTTACTTTAGTGATAGCCAAAGACAGGCAACAAAAGATGCTGGAAAAATTGCAGGATTAGAAGTATTAAGAATTATCAATGAACCAACAGCAGCAGCTTTAGCTTTTGGTATGGACAAAGAAGATCAAGACCAAAAAATCATGGTATATGATTTAGGTGGTGGAACCTTCGACGTATCTATCCTAGATATTGGTGATGGTGTATTTGAAGTATTAGCAACGAACGGAAATACCAAACTTGGTGGAGATGACTTTGACCAAAGAATTATAGATTACCTAGTAGCAGAATTCAAAAAATCAGATGCTATTGATTTAACAACAGATAAAATGGCAATGCAAAGATTAAAAGAAGCAGCAGAAAAAGCTAAAATCGAGCTTTCTGGAATGCAACAAACACAAATTAACTTACCATTCATTACAGCAGATGCTACTGGACCAAAACATATGGATATCACTTTAACAAGAGCTAAATTTGAAGAATTAATCCATGACTTAATTGAAGCAACAAAAATTCCAGTAGAAAAAGCTATGAAAGATGCAGGAGTAACTGCAAATGATTTACACAAAATCCTATTAGTAGGTGGTTCTACTAGAGTTCCAGCTGTTCAAGAAGCAGTGAAAAAAATTACAGGAAAAGAACCAGACAAAGGAATTAACCCAGATGAATGTGTGGCTATTGGTGCAGCTATTCAAGGTGGTGTATTATCAGGAGATGTTAAAGATTTAGTACTATTAGACGTAACACCATTATCACTTGGTATTGAAACATTAGGAGGAGTTACTACAAAATTAATCGAAAGAAATACTACTATTCCAACTAAAAAATCACAAGTATTCTCAACAGCAGCTGATGGTCAAACAAGCGTTGAAATTCACGTATTACAAGGTGAACGTGAAATGGCAGCTGATAACAAAACTTTAGGAAGATTCCAATTAACAGGAATTCCAGCAGCACCACGTGGTGTGCCACAAATTGAAGTAACATTCGATATTGATGCAAATGGTATTGTACATGTATCTGCAAAAGATATGGCAACAGGAAATAGCCAACAAGTAGCTATTACAGCAAGCACAAACTTATCAGATGAAGATATTGAAAAAGCTGTAAAAGATGCAGAAGCACATGCAGCAGAAGATAAGAAGAGAAAAGATGAAATTGAAGCTAGAAATAATGCAGAAAGCTTAGTGTATAACAGTCAAAAAACATTAGATGATTTAGGTGATAAAATTAGTGGAGAAGAAAAAGCAAAAGCTGAAACTGAAATTGCTAATGTGAAAAAAGCATTAGAAGGTTCTGATGTAGAAGCAATTAAATCAGCTACAGAAAAACTAACAACAGTATTTTATTCTATTTCAGAAAAACTATATCAACAAACAGCAGCAGCTAACAATGTAGCAAGTGGAGAAGCTGGAGCAGAAGGACCACATACTGACGAAAATGGAGACATCCATGATGCAGAGTATAAGGTAGATGAGGAGAATAAATAATGTCTAAAAGAGACTATTACGAAGTACTTGGTGTAGATAAAAATGCAAGTGACGATGAGTTAAAAAAAGCTTATCGTCGCTTAGCAAAGAAATATCATCCAGATGCTAATCCTGACAATAAGGCAGAAGCAGAAGCCAAGTTCAAAGAAGTAAATGAAGCATATGAAACATTATCTGATAGCCAAAAAAGAAAAATGTATGACCAATTTGGACCAGATGGACCACAAGGTTTTGGTGGAGGTAACCCATATGGAAATGGTACCTATACATATTCAACTGGTTTTGACGGATTTAGTGACTTTGGAGATTTAGGAGATATCTTTTCTTCCTTCTTTGGAGGAGGTTTTGGAGGCAACCGAGGAGGTAGCAGACAAAATGGACCTAGAAAAGGAACTGATTTGCAATATGAGTTAGAAATTAGTTTTGAAGAATCTTTTTTAGGAACAGAAAGATATGTAACTATCAATCGTAAAGAAACTTGCAATACTTGTCATGGAGAGGGTAGTAAGCCAGGAACACATCCTGAAACTTGTAGTGTTTGTCATGGTAGCGGTCAAATTAAGCAAATCCAGACTACTATTTTAGGGCAAATGCAAACAATGAGGACTTGTACAAACTGCCATGGAACAGGAAAGATTATTAAAGAATCTTGTGAAACTTGTAAAGGAAAAGGTACAGTTCGTAATCAAGTAAGATTATCTGTGAAAATTCCAGCAGGAGTAGATGATAATCAAACGATTGTATTACGTGGAGAAGGCGAACCTGGAGAAAATGGTGGACCAAAAGGAGATCTATACTTAACCATTCATGTTAAAAAGCATAAACTTTATACAAGAAGAGGAAATAATGTGCTTTGTGAAATTCCAATTACCTTTACACAAGCAACATTAGGTGCAGAGCTTCGTATTCCGATGGTAGATGGAACAGATGAAATGTATACGATACCAGATAGTACACAAACAGGAACTAAGTTTATTATTCGAGACAAAGGTTTCAAGGCTATTAATGGTAATGGACAAGGAGATTTTATCTTTACAGTTCAAGTTCAAGTACCTAAGAAGCTAACTGCTGAGCAACGTGAACTTTTATTACAACTTGCTAAAACCATGAATGAGCAGCCACCAGTAAAGAAAAAGGGGATTTTTGGATAATCATTAATAAAATTATTATTTTGTTTTTGATTATTGCTATAAGAACGTTTGACCTTGCTGTCCGTTGCTTTTGATTATAAATGAAATTAGAGAAAGCAACGGAAGGCACTCGCAAGCTCGTCTTGCGCGGTCTTCACTTTTCTTATAGTGATAATTGAAAAATAAAAAATGAAAGGAAAAAATTATGAAAAAAGGACTTTTAATTACCCTAATTGTAATTGCAGCCATTCTATTAATTGGTGGAATTACAGTAGTTTCTACTTATAACGGAATGCTTACCAAAAGTGAAGGAGTGGATGGAAAATTTGCAGACATTGATAATGAATTACAAAGAAGAGCAAATTTAATTCCAAATTTAGTCAATACAGTAAAGGGATATGCAAAACAAGAACAAGAGATTTTCAATTCAGTAACAGATGCAAGAAGTAAACTAGCAGGAGCAAAAACAATAGAGGATAAATCAAATGCAAATACAGAATTAACCAATGCTTTAAATCGTTTATTAGTAGTGGTTGAAAATTATCCAGATTTAAAATCTTCTCAAAACTATATACAATTAATGGATGAATTGGCAGGAACTGAGAATAGAATTAGCCAAGCAAGGAGACAATATAACGAGGCAGTTAAAGAATATAACTTAAGCATTTGTAAATTTCCAGCAAGTATCATTGCAGGTATGTTTAATTTCGATAAGAAACCATACTTTGAAGCAGAAGAAGGAAGTAATAAAGTTCCGGAGGTTAATTTTGATTAAACAAGTTTTAAAAATAAATAAAATTGAAAACCAAAGTAAGAAAAGGCAAAAAATTTATTTTGCCTTTTTTCTGCTATTTCTCATTGTCATTTTGAGTAATATGACAAGTACAACACTTGCGGCCGTAGTAAGTCCAACATCAGATTTCTATGTGAATGATAATGCGGGAGTTTTGACAAGAGAAACTAAACAATATATTATGGATACAAATGTAGAACTCCAAAAGAAGACTGGAGCACAAATTGTAGTTGTGACAGTAAAATCATTAAATGGAATGAGTATTGAAGATTATGCCTATCAACTATTTAATAGTTGGGGCATTGGAGATAAAAATAAAGACAATGGACTGCTTTTACTATGTTCTTACGGAGATAGGGAGTTCCGTGTGGAAGTAGGGTATGGACTAGAAGGAAAACTGCCAGACGGGAAAACTGGAAGAATGCAAGACGAATACATTATTCCATATTTAAGGCAAAATAATTTTGATGAAGGTATCAAAAATGGATATAGTGCTTTCTTAAAGGAAGTAGCAGAGGAATATGGTGTGACCATTACTGGATCTGAAAAAGCTGTTCAAAAGGGTACTAGTTTTCAGTCAATAGAGATTATAATTTATATAATGGTAATGTTTTTCTTTATCTTCATTTCTATACGTTTTAGAGGTAGAGGAGGACCATTCATTTTCTTTGGTGGAGGCGGAGGCTTCCATGGAGGTGGCTTCTCTGGCGGTGGAGGTTTCCGCGGTGGTGGTGGACATTCTGGAGGTGGAGGAAGTTCAAGAAGTTTCTAACAGTTAAGGAGTAACTAACATCACTTTTTTATAAAATTTAGATAAGAAAAATCACTATTTAGAATAAAAAATAGTGATTTTTTGTCATGTGACACACAAAAGTCTTAAAACCGTAAGTGAAATAGTTTAAAAATTTCTTAAAATACTTTCCATTTTGCTGAATATAGTATATAATAGCCTTGTAAAAATATATTTATATAACAAGGATAGGAGGACATCCTAATGGGAAACAAAGATAGTGATAAAACAAAGCAATATAAGATAAAAGCAGAAAAACAACCAAAAAACAAAAAAGAAGGAAAGAAAAAAGGGAAAAAGAAACATTCAAAATTGAAGAAGGCAATTTTAATTTGTTTTGTTTTGGTAGTTTTATTAGGTTTAGCAGGAGTAGGAGTAGTAGCAGGAATTTTTCTAAGTGATAAGTGGACTCTTACAAGAGAGGAATTAGTTGCTAATGAAAATTCAGTAGTATTGGATTCAAAGGGGAAGCAGATAGCAGTTCTCTCAGCATCAGAAGGAAGTGCAAATAGAAAGTTAATCAATTTTGATCAAATGGGAAAATATACAGCAGATGCCTATGTAGCAGTAGAAGATAAGAGATTTTATGAACATGATGGTGTGGATATTTTAAGAACAGGAAAAGCTACTGTTAGCTATTTATTACATAAAGCAGATGGTTCAAGTGTTGGTGGTGGTAGTACTATTACGCAACAATTAGTAAAAAATTTAATGTCTGATGATGCTGGAAGTGGTAAAGAGGGAATTGAAAGAAAAATTCGTGAAATGTCTAGAGCCTACCAACTTGAAAAGATATTAAAAAAAGAAGAAATACTAGAAAAGTATTTGAATGTTATTTTCGTGGGTGGAAATGAACTTCATGGCGTAGAATATGGAGCACAATACTATTTTGCAAAATCAGCAAAAGATTTAGATTTAGCAGAATCTTGTTTTTTAGCAGGAATTAACCATTCACCTAATGCGTACAATCCATATAACAAAGAGAATGATCACGCAGAGAAAATTAAAACAAGAACAAAATTTGTATTAGATTTAATGAAAGAGCAAAATAAAATTAGTGATAATCCAGAAGAAGCAGAAAAAATTTATAATGAAGCCTTAGAAAAAGTAGAAAAAGGTTTGAAATTTAAGCAAGGAAAACTTGCTTTTGGTAATACTAATTCATATTTTATAGAGGAGGCTGTTAAAGAAACAGCACAAGATTTAGCAAAACAGAAGAAAATCAGTCTTAGTGAAGCAGACCGAATGATTAGAAGTGGAGGGTATAAGTTATATACCACACAAGATAGCACGATTCAAAAAACAGTAGTGAAAGAAATGGCTAAAAAAAGCTATATAGAAACAAGAACAACTACAGTTAAAGAAAATGGAAAAAATGTGACTAAAAAAGTAGGTACACAAGCAGGAATGACAATTATTGATTTTAAAACTGGAAAAGTAGTTGCTATGGGGGGCGCTTTTGGAAGTGATAAAGGAACAGACTATAACTATGCAACAAGTACCGAAAAGCAGACAGGTTCTTCTATTAAACCATTAGCAAATGTTTCAGCTGGACTAGAGGAAAAAGTTATTACAGCAGCAACTGTTTATGAAGATACGACAACAGAGTTTGCAAATGTAAATAGCGGTATTAGTTATAGACCTAAAAATGCAGGAGGATATCAAGGCCTATGTACAGTTAGGAAAGCCATAGAGGTTTCCTCTAATATTGTTAATATTAAAGTATTTTCGAATATAGGAGCTAAAACAGTTATTGAATATTTACACGCTTTTGGTTTAGATACTTATACAGAAAAAGATGATAGTGTATTGTCTTTAGCAATAGGAGGTTCTAAACATAGCTCAAGTACTTTACAAATGGCAGCAGCATATGCAGCACTTGCTAATGATGGCGTGTATATTGAGCCAACTTTCTATGAAAAATTAGTAGATGCTGATGGGAATACTGTATTAGAGCCAGAGCAAGAAACGCATAGAGTTATTTCAGCAGCAAATGCATATATTGTTAAACAAATTTTAATGGATGTTGTAACAGGAGCACAAGGAACTGCCAACGAATGCTATATGACTAATATTGATGTGGCAGCAAAAACTGGTACAACAGAAAATGACAGTGATACTTGGCTTTGTGGCTTTACTCCATATTATGCAGCGGCTACCTGGAATGGTTACCCAGATGGTAATTACACAATGTACAATGTAGGAAATGCAAGGAAACTTTGGGCAAATGTTATGAAGACTGTTCACAAAGATAAAAAGGCAGCTAGATTTAAAAAGCCAAGTAATGTAGTTACTGCTAGTATTTGTAGAAGTTCAGGAAATTTGGCAACTAAAAAATGTGGAAGCACTTATACAGAATACTTTGTAGAAGGAACTGTACCAAAAGCTTGTGATGGACATGAGGCAGAAAAGATTTGTAAAGAAACAGGAAAATTAGCAAATGAATACTGTCCAGAGGTAGAAGAAAAAGTATTTGCTAAACAACCAGAAAAAGAGCAAAATGCTGGATGGAAAGTGATTGGAAAAAAAGATAAATATAGTGTTCCTACTGAAAAATGTACAAAGCATAATGAAGAAACTAGCAAAATAACAGTGGAAAATGTAGTAGGAAAAACAGAGGCAGAAGCAAGGGCATTACTAGCAGGTCTTAATATTACTGTTATAGAGGGACATGATGCTACTCAAGCTGATGGAATTGTTTTAACACAGAGTTTAACAGAAGGAACGAGAGTAGAAAAAGGAGTTGCTATTACTATTACAGTTAATAAACTAACCACTACAGACCCAGGTGGAGATAACTCAGGAGGAGGAACACCACCAGGAGGAGAGAATCCACCAGATGGAGGAACACCACCAGCAGGAGGAAATACAACAACAGGTGGTGGAACCACCACTAATCCAGGTGGGACAACAACAAAACCTTAAGCAGTTTTTATAATTGCAAGATGGAAGTGAAATTTCTTGAAATGAAAATAAAGGAGAAGGTGCTTATGTCAGTTCAATTTTACAATACTCTAACAAGAGAAAAAGGAGAATTTAAACCTTTAGAGGGAAATAAAGTCCGTATTTATTCATGTGGACCTACTGTGTATAGTTATGCTCATATTGGAAATTTTAGAGCTTATGTATTTATGGATACTTTAAGAAGAGTGTTACAATATAATGGATATGAACTTAACCATGTTATGAATATAACTGATGTAGGACATCTAGAATCAGATGCAGACGAAGGCGAAGATAAAATGGAAAAAGCAGCCAGAAAAGAAAATAAAAATCCATATGAAATTGCAAAATATTATACAGAAATTTTCTTTAGAGATATGGAAAGACTTCAGATACAAAAGCCAGAGACAATTGCCAAAGCGACAGAACATATTACAGAAATGTTAGAGTTTGTACAAGGACTAGTCAAAAATGAATATGCTTATGAAACAAGTAGAGGAATCTATTTTGATATTTCGAAATTAGACCAATATCCAGTATTATCTAATCGAAATATTGATGAGCAAATTGCAGGGGCAAGAGTAGATGTAGATGAAGAAAAAAGAAATCCATATGACTTTGCTTTATGGATTAAAGCACCAGAAACGCATATTATGAAATGGGAAAGTCCTTGGGGATTATCTTACCCAGGATGGCATATTGAATGCAGTGCTATGGGAAGAAAATACTTAGGAGATGAGTTTGATATTCATACAGGAGGAATTGACCATATTCCAACACACCATGAAAATGAAATTGCACAAAGTAAAGGATTAACGGGGAAAGTTCCAGCCAAATTCTGGATGCATGTAGAATTTTTGCAAGTAGATGGTGGCAAAATGTCTAAATCATTAGGAAATACTTATACTTTAGACCAATTACAAGAAAAAGGAATTGAGCCATTAGCGTATAAATTATTTTGTTTTACAGCACATTATCGCACAAAATTAAATTTTACATTTGATACAGCATTATCAACACAAAAAGCATTAAATCGTTTAAGAGAAGGATTTTTAAAACATCAAGAAGGAACGACTGACATTTCAAATGAAAAAATAAAGGAATATGAAGACAAGTTTTTGGCAACAATAAATGATGACTTAAATATGCCAGCTGCAATGGGATTGGTTTGGGAAATTATTAGAAATCAAGAAAAATCAAAACAATATGCGAAACTTTTAGCAAAATTTGATAATGTTTTAGGATTAGATTTAACAAATAGCAAACAATATTTAGAACAGGCAAAAAAGGTTGATTTCCCAAAAGAAATAGCAGAATTATTAGAAAAAAGAAAACAAGCAAGAGAAAATAAAGATTGGGCAATGTCAGACCAAATACGCGATGAATTAAAAGAAAAAGGATATAGCGTGAAAGACACCAAAGAAGGGATGACAGTAGAAAAGATATAGAAAGGTGGAAACAAGAGAAGTGGAAGAGGAAAACAAAATCTCATTTTGGAAGAAAATAAAAATTAGTATCTTTGGATTAGAAGAATATCAAAAATTAGCCACACAAAGGGTAGGAAAATCTATAGGATATTTAGCAAAATTAATGTTAATTTTTGTTTTCCTGATTTCACTTGTTGTTACTTATCGTTTTAGTACAGTTGTAAATAGTGCTAAACAATATATTGAAAATGAAGTAGAAGAAGTTCATTTTGAAGATAATATCTTAAGAGTAAAACTAAAAGATGAAAATAAGCAAGCAATTGTGGTAGAAGAAACTGAAATGTTAAATGGGAAAGTGGTTATTGATACAGGAGATTTAACAGAAGAACAAGTAACAAAATATGAGGAAGCAGTAAAAGGTTATAATAATGGTATTATTGTTTTAAAAGATAAGATGATTTTCAAAACAGGAATGGCAAGTATATCTACTAACATTTCCTATCAAGATATTTCACAAAGGTATCATATTGTAAAGTTGGACAAGCAAGATGTGGTAAATATGCTATCAGGAACTATGATATGGTCTTTATATATTGCATTTTTTGCAACTATGCTAATTTACTTATTTATCATCTATTTTTCAACCGTATTAGTAGATGCTTTGTTATATTCTCTATTAGGATATATAACAGGAATTTTCTCAAGACTAAGACTAAAATATAGTGCCACATATAATATTGCTGTGCATAGCTTAACTTTACCAATTATTTTAAATCTTGTATATATGATGATTAATCTATCAACAGGATTTGTTATTAAATACTTTGACATTATGTATTTAGCAATTACTTGTATTTATATTATCGCAGCAATTTTAATGATTAAATCAGATATGATTAAACAACAAATAGAATTATCTAGGATTATTTCAGAACAGGAAAAGGTAAAGCAAGAGCTAGCAAGGAAAGAACAAGAGAAAAAAGAAGAAGAGGAAAGAGAAAGAATCCGTAAAGAAGATGAAAAGAAAAGACAGGAAGAGAAAAAGGAAGAAAAACGAAAAGCTAGAGACGAAAATCATCCTCAACCAGAAGCAAATATAAGATAGGTTGCAGTTTTATAACTAATATGCTTAGATAGTAATTATTTTCTTGTTTTTCAAATGCCCGAGGCGGTTAGAAAGTTTACAATAGTATCTCAACTCGGTACCTTTCAAAACTGCGAAAACAATTACTATTTAATCTTAAAATGAGATAAAATTGGAAAATGTTAGAATATAAAGAAGGAGAGAGCATAAATGAGTGAGCAAAATCAAAATCAGAAAGAAAAAGATAAGAAGCTAAAAATGTATCTTCGGGATTGCTATTCTAGTGTTATTAATCATACTTGTAGGAGTATCAGCTTGGTTTTTAACAACTAATAATCAAAAGGAAAAAGATGATGAATTAGCATATACAGAATTAATCAAAAAAGTAGATGCAGGTGAAGTAGAAAAAGTTGAAATGACAGTAGGTAGTACTTCTGTTAAGGTAAAAATAAGAGGGGAAGAAGAAGGCAAAGAGAAAAAGACAATTGTGCCAAATACACAAGCTTTTATTGAATTAATTCAAGAAAAGACTTTAAAAGGAAATGAGATTGAATTAGTACAAAAAAAGCAAAATCCACTAATTGGGGTAATGCAAACTCTATTCTCACTATTACCAACATTAATATTGATAGGCTTAGTCATTATTTTATTTAAAATGCAAGGACTAGGTGATAAGGGAAAAGTATATGATGCAGAAACAACAAAATCTAAAATTAAGTTTGATGATGTTGCAGGGTTAGATGAAGAAAAAAGTGAGATGATAGAAATTGTAGATTTCTTAAAAGAGCCAAAGAGATTTACAGATATGGGAGCAAAAGTACCAAAGGGAGTTCTCCTTTGTGGAAATCCAGGAACAGGTAAAACATTGATTGCAAAAGCCATTGCAGGAGAGGCAAAAGTACCATTTATTTCTATGAGTGGTTCTGAATTTATTGAAATGTTTGCAGGACTTGGTGCTTCTCGTGTTAGAAAATTATTTGAAAAAGCAAAAAAGGTTGCTCCATGTATTGTATTTATTGATGAAATTGATGCAATTGGGTCTAGAAGATCTAGTGGAAATGGTGCGGAATCTGAAAATAATCAAACTTTAAATCAGCTATTAGTAGAGATGGATGGATTTGATACAGAAGAAACCATTATTGTACTTGCTGCAACTAATAGACCAGAAATGTTAGATAAGGCATTACTAAGACCAGGCAGATTTGATAGACAAATTACAATTGCACTTCCTGATATGAAGGGTAGAGAGGAAATTTTAAAAATTCATGCAAAAGGAAAGAAATTTGCAGAAGAGGTAAACTTAAAAGATATTGCAGGAGATACAGCAGGATTTACAGGTGCAGAACTTGCTAATATTTTAAATGAAGCAGCCATTATTGCTACGATTAAAAAGCATGAAGCGATTACACAAGATGATGTAGAAGATGCAGTGAAAAAGGTAACTGTAGGACTAGAAAGACAAAGTAGAGTGGTTTCAGACAAAGATAAAAAACTAACTGCTTATCATGAAGCAGGACATGCAATTGTAAGTAGTACACTAGAAACGCAAAAAGATATTAAAGAAGTATCTATTATTCCTCGTGGTATTGCAGGTGGGTACACAATGTATAAAACAAATGAGGATAAATACTATATTTCTAAAACAGAAATGCAAGAAAAACTAATTGCTCTACTTGGTGGACGTGCTGCTGAAAAAGTTGCATTAAATGATATTTCAACAGGGGCAAGTAATGATATTGAAGTCGCAACACAAATTGCCAAAGATATGATTACCAAATATGGAATGAGTGATAATTTAGGACCAATTTCAGTTGATACAGAAAAAGACCCATATCAACTACAGCTATTTGGCGAGAAGTTTAGTGATGCAATTGGTGCAGAAGTAAAAATTATGCTAGATCATAGCTACGCACAAGCACAAGAAATTTTAAGAAATAACATGGCAAAATTAGATAAAGTAGCTCAGGCTTTAATAGAAAAAGAAGTAATTTCAAGTGAAGAGTTTGCGGAATTAATTAAATAGATTATAAAAAAGTATCTTTTATAAAGAGATACTTTTTTCATTCAAATAACTTAAGATTCCACTCTCATTTTTAAAATGGAAAGTAAGAGAACAGCTTGTTAATTGTTGTATTTTCAATCCGAATTTTTTATTCATCTCATGATTGCCATATTTGCCATCACCTAAAATAGGATAACCAATATGGGCTAAATGAGCACGAATTTGATGCGTTTTACCAGTATGTAGAGTAACATCTAATATACTGGTATTTTCTTTTTTATTTTCCTGAATTACTTGAAAAGAAGTCATGATTTTTTCATAACCTTTTTTAGGAGTATCAGAAATATATACCAAAGATTTTTTGGCATCTTTAAATAAATAAGCTGTTAAAGTAGCTTGCTTTTTCGTAGGAATGCCAAACACTCTAGCCTTGTAATGTTTTTCAATTTCATGATGTTTAAATTTATCTAATAAAATGCTCAAAGAAATTTCATCTTTAGCAAACAAAATTAGACCAGTCGTATTTCTATCTAAACGATGGCAAGGTTTTATAAAATTATATGATTTCTCAAGTAAAGTAGTTAGAGAATTTTCACCAGTTACTTCAATTCCAGCAGACTTATTTACAACACAAATATGTTCGTCTTCATAGATGATATCTATTTCAATATGAGAACTTGTTTCCAATAAATCATCAGAAATAAATACTTTTATTTGGTCTCCTGTATGTACAACAACGTTTTCGCTTACTCGTACATTATTAATGCGAATATCTTTTTTGCGAAGTGCTTTATATAATACATTAAGACTTAAACCATCAAAAGTATCTAATAATAAACTATTTAATTTTTTACCGTTATATTTATCATTTACCACTAATTCTTTCATGCGTCTAGTATACAATAGTTTTGCTAGAAATGTCAAAATAAATTTTAATAACGTTTGTCCTTGCTGTCTGTTGCTTTCTATTAGATACAAAACATAAGAAAGCAACAGACAGCACTTATATTTAAAGTTTATTTTGACATTTCTAGAGTAACTAAAAAAATCTAAAAGCATAAAATACCAAAGAAGGGAAAGGAAGTAAAGAAAATGGAAGTTTTATGGAATGGTATTTTATGGGTATTAGCTTTATATGGTCTATTTGAAATTATGAAAACCATTATTAATACATATACTTACACAAACTTAAAACCAGATGGTATTTATGTCATTGTGGCTGCCAAAAATCAAGAAAAGAAAATTGAAGGATTTCTTCGTTCATTTCTATTTCGTTTAATTTATGGAAAAGAAGAAAATGTAAAAGATGTCATTGTGGTGGATCTAAACTCAACAGATGAAACAAAAGAAATTTTAGAGAAGTTGAGTGATGATTATGATAATATTAAACTTTCTAATTGGAGAGAGTGTAAGGAGATTTTAGATAATGTAGATGGGGTAAAGTAAATTTCTCTCTAACTATCTTGAAAAAATGCCAAAAGAAAGATACAATAAAGGGAGCATAAAGGAAAAAGAGGAAATGTTTTGGAAATATTAGGTGAAATCAAAGAGATTATTTATCGTAGTGAATTAAATAGTTATACCATAGCTGCTTTTGAGACAGAGGAAGAAGAAACTACTGTAGTAGGGTATCTTCCTTTTATTAACAAAGGAGATACCATCAAAGCAATAGGTAATTTTGTAGAACATCCTGAGTATGGGATGCAATTTAAAATTGAAACCTTTGAAAAAACGATGCCAGAGTCTTTAGAAGGATTAGAAAGATATTTATCTAGTGGTAAATTGAAAGGAATAGGACCTGCAACAGCCCAAAAAATGATTAAAGAGTTTGGAAAAGAAGTAGTTCATATCTTAAGGTTTGAACCTGAAAAGTTAGTATGCATTAAGGGAATTACCAAAGAAAAGGCAATTGAGGCATCAGAAAGTTTTAATGAAAATTGGGAAATCTGGCGTATTGTAGAATATCTACAAAAATATGGAATAGGTCCTCAAAGTGCAGAAAAAGTATTTAAAAGTTTAGGAGCAAATACGATTGACTTAATTGAGGAAAATCCATATTTATTAGTAGACTTAGTACAAAAAGCAGACTTCAAGCAAATAGATCAAATTGCACTAAAATTAGGATTAGACCAAGAAAGTAGTCAAAGAGTGAGAAGTGGTATAAAATATGCTTTGAAGGTAGCCAATAACAATGGACATTGTTGTGTAATTTATCAAAACCTCATACAATTTGCACATGAGTTATTAGGTGTTTCAGAAGAGATAATAGAAGAAAGCTTAATTAATTTAAAAGCATTAAAAGAAATAGTTATTGAAGATAGGGAAACACAGGAATGGATTTATTTAATGAACTATTATGTAGCGGAAAAAAATGTAGCAGAATCCTTAATTGCATTAGATGAATACAAAAATGCAAAAGCTATTAGTGGCTTTGAAAAAAAGCTAAAAAAGATAGAGAAGAATGCAGAAAAAGAATTATCAGAAAAGCAAAAGGAAGCAGTACAAGCAATTCAAGAACATAATGTTTGTGTAATTACAGGAGGGCCTGGTACTGGTAAGACCACGATTATTAAAACAGTTATTGAGTTATATAAGAAAGAAGGACTAAAGGTGGTTTTATGTGCACCAACAGGACGAGCAGCTAAAAGAATGACAGAAACAACAGGGGAGGAAGCAAAAACTTTACATAGGTTGCTAGAAATCGGAAAAATGGATGCTGAACAAATGAAATCTATGGATCAAAATGTAGAAGTTGCACCATTAGATGCAGATATTATTATTGTGGATGAAGTATCCATGGTAGATATTTTTTTAATGAATTATTTAGTACAAGCCATTTACAAGGGGACGAAACTAGTACTAGTAGGGGATAGTAACCAGCTTCCCTCAGTAGGGCCAGGAAATGTGCTAAAAGATATTGTTAGTTCAGAGCAAATTACAGTTATTACATTAAATAAAATTTTTAGACAAGCAGCCAAAAGTAAAATTGTCATTAATAGTCATAAAGTAAATGAAGGAAGTAGTTTTCTAACAGGAGAAAAAAATGAGGAGTTATTAGACGACTTTTTCTTCTTATCAGAAAAGAGCCAAGATAAGGTATTAGAGAATGTAGTTTCTTTAAGTAATGGGAGATTACAGAAATATGGAAATTATGACTTCTTCAATAATATTCAAGTTATTAGCCCTACTAAAAAGGGAACTTTAGGGACGAAAGAATTAAATAGATATTTACAAGCAGCTATTAATCCACCAACAGAGAATAAAAAAGAAAGAAAATGGATGGATACAATTTTTAGAGAAGGCGATAGAATTATGCAAATTAAAAATAACTATGATATTTATTGGGAAAAGCATGAGCCATCTTTGGAAATGGGCAAAGGTGTATTTAATGGAGAATATGGAACGATTAGTAATATTGATGAAAATGAAAAAAGGGTAAAAATTAAATTTGATGATGACAAAATTGTATGGTATGCCTATGAAGAACTAGAACAAATTGAACATGCTTATTGTATTACTGTACATAAAGCACAACGGTAGTGAGTTTGATGTAGTAATTATGCCAATTATACAAGCTGCGCCAGTGTTACTAACCAGAACATTGTTATATACTGCTATGACAAGAGCTAAGAAACTTTTAATTTTAATTGGAAACCCAAATATAATAGAATTTATGATACAAAATGCAGACAGTAAAAAGAGAAATACGGGATTAGAGTTTAAATTAAAGACTTTGACTAGATAAAACAAAATGTGATAAAATTTTAAAATTGGACTTGACTTGTATGTAAATATGAATTAAAATGAGACATAGAAATAAGAAAACAACAGATATAAGGGAATTATATATGGAAAGGAGAGAGGATATGGATCAACAAGAAATGTTAGTAAAGATATTACAGAAGACTGAAGAAACAAATGCAATATTAAAAAATGTGCAAAAAGATGTAATAGAGTTAAAAGAAAGAGTGACAGCATTGGAAGAAAAAGTGGTAGCATTGGAAGAAAAAGTAACAGTATTAGAAGAAAAAATAACAGTGTTAGAACAAAGAATATCAGCATTAGAACAGAGAGTAGCAGCATTAGAGCAGAGAGTTGCAAAAGTAGAAAGAGATGTAGCAGAACTAAAATATGATATGGCATATATAAAAGTAGACATGGCAGAGATGAAACAAAAAATGACAGTAATGGAAGAAAGAATTTCATTATTAGACAAAAAGATAGATAAAATAGATGCGAAGATAGACAGGGAAGCAGCAGATGTATCATTTCATGATAGAATTCTTTTTAAAAATTTAGAAACCGTTATGAATACTTTAAATTTAAAAATGACAATAGAAATATAAATAAAAAGCAATGCTAACAATTTGCTGTAATTTCCTAGAATATAAAAAAATTGGGGACACGTAATTCTAAAAAGGAGGGGCGAAAATGAACCTTTTAGATACTGCCCTCAATTTTATTTTTCCACCTATTTGCGGATTTTGCAATAAAATAGGAGAGGGCTACTTATGCCAAAACTGCAAACGAAAAATAACCTGCTCTAATCTTTATTTGAATCAAATAAAATTGTATCAAGATAAAGATATTTTGATAGACGAACATTTTTATTTATTTTCTTATACAGGAATCATTCGTGAAAAAATTTTACAATATAAATTTGAAGATAAAGCATATTTAGCAAATACAATTTATGAATTTTTTATGAATAATGAAAAATTATATAGATTTTTGAAAAAATATGGTATAATTATCCCAGTGCCAATATCCTCATCTAGAAAAAAAGAAAGAGGGTATGATCAAAGTGAATTACTTGCTAGAAAAATTAGTAAAATGGCAGGTGTTTCAGTAGAAACACAAGTGTTAAAAAAAGAAAAACATAATCAGCCACAAAGTAGTTTGAATAAACAACAGAGAAAAGAAAATGTAAAAGATGTATATAAAGTACAAAATGAACTAAAAATAAGAAATAAGAACATATTACTTTTGGATGATATTTATACGACAGGTAGTACCGCAAATGAGTGTGCCAAAATGTTAAAACAAGCAGGCGGGAAAAAGGTTGGTATTTTAACAATTGCAAGAGATTGAGGTATACCATAAAAGAAACATAAGAAAGGATGGAAAAATGGACGATTTAGTAGAAAGTATCTTAGATTATATTAGGGCAGAATACACAGATTATGCTATTATGATAAATGGTGAATGGGGAAGTGGAAAAACTTATTTTTGGAATCACAAAATTAAACCTAAAATAGAAGCTATGCAAGTAGATGGAAAACGTCTAACTGCAATTTATATGTCATTATATGGAATTTCAAATCTAGAAGAAATTAGTAAGAAAATCTTTATTGAAACTACTCAATTAATGGATAGAAACTTAAAGAAATATATGGATGCAAGTCGGAGTTGCTAATATTCCAGAATATGCAAAAACAGGGCTAGATATGGCTAACTTCTTTGGGGTAACGCAAAATGGAAATCAACTAGACTATGGTCAATTTTTCTCGACAGATGATAAAGTGTTATGTTTTGACGACCTAGAAAGAGCAAATGTAGACGTTATTGATATTTTAGGCTACATCAATAATTTCGTGGAACATGATCATATCAAAACCATTATTATCTGTAATGAAAAAGAATTATCGACTAAATTAAAAAATAGTAATTTAGAGATGAAAACTTTCATTGCAACCTATTTATTAGATAAACAAAATAAGCTAATGATTAAAACAGATAAACCAATGGTAGAAAGAATTCGTGATACCATTGAATATGTTTTTGACAAAGCAAATGACTATGAAAGAATTAAAGAAAAACTAATCGGAGAAACTTTTGAATATGCACCAGAGTTCAATTATATTATTAATGGACTATTAATGCGCTATGAAAATGAAGCTGATTTAATTCGCTTTTTAAGGGAAAATACGAATTTAATTACATCTACTTTTAATAAAAGTGGAACAAGAAACTTACGTATTTTGAAACATGCCTTAAATAATTTCAAAAAGATATTTGATATGGTAACAAAGGCATATCCAAATACAAATCATCGAATATTGCAAACCATGCTTATTTTTACAATTGCAATTTCTTTTGAAATTAAGGCAGGAAAGATTACAAAAGATAAGTTTGTAAATATTAATAGCAATGAAGAGTATAAAGCAATTTTAGTATCATCAAGAGTATTTATGGATAATAGGCAATTCTATATTAAGGAATTTGATAATAACTATTATTATAACTTTAAAGCAGAATATCGTTTCTTCAAATTTATTGAAATTTATGTGCGTACTCGTATTTTTGATATGAGAGTATTTAAAGATAATATGGAAGTTATTCGTAATACAATTGACACTAGTCAATTGCCAGGTTACAAGAGACTTTTAACAGAAGAGTATTGGAAAATACCAGATGACCAATTTGAAGGTGTTATTGATGAAACTTTAGAAGACGTTAAAAATGGTAGAATTGAGCTAATTCAAATTGTTAAACTATTTGCTTACTTTATCTATTTTATTAAAAAGGATTTAATCAAGTATGATATTAGGACGATAAAAAGTGTATTTTTTAATGGAATGAATATTGCATCATTAACTTCTAGTTATTGTGCCAATGTAGATGAAGAACTTTCAACTGTAGCAATTGAAGATGAGATTGCAGAGGAAATGAGAGAAGTTTTAAAACATTTTAACGAAATCAATGCCCAGTTAAAAGATAAGATGTATAGAGAACAAGCAGAAGATGTGTTTAAATGTATTCCTATGAAAATGGAACAATTCTACGATAAGTTTGATAAAGAATGTATGAATATTCCTATTTTCAAATACTATGATGCTTTTCAAATGTTCCAAAGAATTTCTTGTGCAAGTAATGAGGATATGGTAAGCATTAAAGAAAAACTAGCAGATAGAGCAAAAAGATATACTAAAGAAATTGCACCTGAGATGAAAAATATTGCAAAACTAAAACGTGTTATGGATGACTATATTGATGGAAAGTTACCAAGTATTAAAATAGTCTTACTAGAAGACTTTTCAAATGAATTAGGCAATATTTTATCACTTTACGAACCAGAAGAAGTAGAAGAAGAAATAATAGAAAAGCCAATGAAACCTAGAATAGTAACTCAAAGAGAAATGCCAATAGAAAGAAGAGAGCCAGAAAGAGTAACTCTTAGAAGTACAGAAGAAGAAACAGAAGGGAATAGAATAAGATATACACAAGAGAGTGAAAAACTAGAGGAAGAATATGAAGAAGAGGATTATAATGAAGAAGATACAGAAGAATTAGGAAGTCAAGAAAGTATAGATGCCAGAAGAGAAGTGGAAAAAGAAGAGGATGATACAAGACCACAATTTCTAAAAAGCATAGAGAAATATTATAATAGAAAGAATTGGGATGACGACAGTGAAGAGTAAATCAAGATTGATTAGAAATTTTCTATTTTTTATATTATTAATTGGAATAACACTTTATATCTTATTAAAAGATCAAAATATAACAATGATATTTCAAATTATTCGCTCAGCTAAGGTAGAATATCTATTGATAGGAATTATTTGTATGATATTATACCTGGCTTGCGAAGCAATAGATATAGGAAGAACTCTAAAAATATTAAATGAAAAATCAACTTTTAGACAGAACTTTAAGTATGCACTGATTGGTTTTTTCTTTAGTTCTATTACACCAGCGGCAAGTGGTGGGCAACCAATGCAAATTTATTATATGCATAAAGACAATATTGATATATCAAGTTCTACACTGGCACTACTCTTAAATTTAAGTGGTATGCAAATAATAACACTCAGCTTTGCTTTTATGAGTCTATTATTTAACTATCAGTATATGAATAAAGTATTAATTATTTTCTTTATTATAGGTGTTTGTTTAAATATGAGTGCATTAGCTCTTTTGGTTATAGGGATCTTTTCTAAAAGAATGTCAGAGGGGCTAGTACATATAGCAATTAAAATAATGAAATTCTTTAGAATTAGAGACATTGAAAAGAAAAAAGAGAAAATGGAAGAACAATTAGCCAAATACCAAGAAAGTGCTGTATATATAAAGCAACATAAGTCTTTGATGGTAAAAATTATTGCCACAACAGCAATTCAGTTTTTATTATATTATAGTACCTCTTATTGGACATATCGAGCTTTGGGATTAAATCAATGTAATATTTTAGAAATCATTACAATGCAATCTGTATTATATGCTACAGTATCTGGAATTCCATCGCCAGGAGCAGTAGGAGTAAGCGAAGGAGCATTTACAGAAATATTTAGGAATGTATACCCTCAAGATATGATGACAAGTAGTGTGCTATTAAGTAGAGGAATTAATTTCTATTTGCTTGTTGTCATTAGTGGAATAGTAGTTATTGCTAATCAAATAAAATGGAAAAAGGTAGATAAAGAGATTCAAAGCTAGCATTGTGCTAGCTTTATTTTTGTATTCTAGAAAATAAAAAAAGTCAATTTTTCTTATTTTTAAATGTATAAAAATTTCCTTTTAAAGCAATAATAAGAATATCAAGAAAATCATGTTTAAAAAATATGAAGATAAAGAGCGCTAGGCTCTAGATTTAAAAGGAGGTAACATTTTGAAAGCAACAGGAGTAGTAAGAAGAATAGATGATTTAGGAAGAGTTGTCATTCCGAAAGAAATTAGAAAAACTTTACGTATTAAAGAAGGTGATCCTTTAGAAATCTTTACAGATAAAGAAGGAGAAGTCATCTTAAAAAAATATTCTCCAATAGGGGAATTAACAGAATTTGCAACAGGGTATGCAGAAACTTTGTCAAAAACTACAGGACATATTGCTTGTATTACAGATAAAGATATGGTAATTGCTGTGTCAGGAGGTTCTAAAAAGGAATTTTTAGAGCAAGACGTTAGTGAAGAGCTAGAAAGAATTATGGAAGATAAAGAAAGATATACGAGTAAAGAAAATAATGACTTAGCAGTTCCTATTACAAAAAATGAGAATAAAGAAAGAAGGTATCATTCTCAAATTGTATATCCTATTATTTCTGATGGAGATGTGATTGGTAGTGTTATATTACTATCAAAAGATAGTAATACTAAAATGTCAGAAATAGAACAAAAAGTAGCACAATCGGCAGCTAGCTTCTTAGGAAGCCAAATGGAAATCTAGTATATTACAACAATGTTACGTTCTTGTAATAAAAATGTAACACAAAAAAACAAAAAAATACTTGATTATTTTATTTAAATATAGTATAAATAAGGCAGTAAAAGTTTGAATGACTCACAAAGGAGGAAAAACAAATGGGAAATTATGAGAATGGAAATGCTTTTGGTGGAGTAAATTTAGCAGAAAATCCTACAGAATTTAAACCAGCAGGAGTACCAGAAAAAATTAGTACTTGGAGCAAAATTAGAAACTTTTTATTCAAAGAAATTACTGTAACAATGACACCAAAGCAAGAAAAAGTGTTACAAGAAGTACATGATTTCTGGCACCAAGATGCAAAAGACTTTTTTTTTCAAGAAATAAAAATAATTGATAATATTACTCTATAAATAATTTTCTTATTGCTTTGGCAATTAGAAATCATGCTATACTTTAGTATAGAAAAGAGTATTTAAGTTATGAAATAAATAGGGGTATTTTATAGTACCTCTATTTTTGTTGTATAAGCTAAGATTATAAAAATACGACCTAAAAAAGTTAAAATTTAAGCTAGAATACTTGAAAAATACAATACGTTGATATAAAATTACATTGTTTAGGATATACTAAACAATAGTAAGAAAAATCTTACATGAAAAAAATTAGGAGGATAAAAAATTATGAGTATTAAAATTGGTATTAATGGATTCGGAAGAATTGGAAATTTATCTTTTCAAGCAGCCCTAAATAAAAAGGAAGTTGAGGTTGTAGCTATTAATGACCCATTTATTACAGCTGATTATATGGCATATATGGTAAAATATGATACTGTACATGGAAAATTCGAAGGAGAAGTATCAGCAACAGAAAATACTTTAACTGTTAATGGAAAAGAAATTAAAGTATATAATGAAATGGACCCAAAGAATATTCCTTGGGGAAAAGATGGAGTTGACTATGTATTAGAATGTTCTGGAGTGTTTACAACTTTAGAAAAAGCACAAGCACATTTAGATGCAGGAGCAAAAAAGGTTATTATTTCAGCACCTTCTAAAGATGCACCTATGTTTGTTATGGGAGTTAATAATGATACCTACACACCAGATATGAATATTATTTCAAATGCATCTTGTACAACAAACTGTTTAGCACCACTTGCTAAAGTTATTAATGACAATTTTGGAATTAAAGATGGTTTAATGACAACGGTTCATAGTACAACAGCGACACAAAAAACTGTAGATGGAGCATCTAAAAAAGATTGGAGAGGTGGAAGAGCTGCAGCAGCTAATATTATTCCTTCTTCAACAGGTGCAGCAAAAGCAGTTGGAAAAGTAATTCCATCATTAAATGGAAAATTAACAGGTATGTCTTTTAGAGTACCTACAGTTGATGTTTCAGTGGTAGACTTAACAGTTAACTTAGAAAAGCCAGCAACATATGAAGAAATATGTGCAGCAGTTAAAAAAGCAGCTGAAAATGAAATGAAAGGAATTTTAGATTATACAGTAGAGCCAGTAGTTTCATCTGACTTCATTCATGATGAACATACATCAATATTCGATAGTACAGCAGGAATTGCTTTAACAGATACATTTGTAAAATTAGTAGCTTGGTATGATAATGAATGGGGATATTCTAATAAATTAGTTGATTTAGCTATCTATATTTCTAGTAAATAATCTATTTGATTTTTAATGTTTGATATAAATTATAATTTCGTTTGACCTTGTTGTCCGTTGCTTTCTTCTATTTGCGTTAGCATTATGAAAGCAACGGAAGGCGCTCGGCTAAAGCCTCGCCTTATGCGGTCTGCACTTTCATTATAGTTTATATCAAACAAAATAAAAAGTGAAAAGAGGAAAAATTTATGCAAAATGAATTAGTAATTCATGGCATATATAAACATTTTAAAGGAAATTATGTTATTGTAGAAGATGTAGCAATACATAGTGAAACAGGCGAAAAATATGTAGTATATAGAGCTCTGTATGGAGACTGTAATTTGTTTATTAGACCATATGATATGTTTTTATCAGAAGTAGATAAAGAGAAATACCCAAATGTTGAACAAAAGTATAGATTAGAGTTACAAAAGATTGAAAGTGTAACAAAGAAAAGATAACAAAAATAAGCTTAGAGGGGACATATCCTGTCCCAAAAGGAATAACAAGGGGAAGAATATGTCCTCTTTAGAGAAGGAGAAAAAAGCATGGAAAAAAAGACAGTTAGAGACATGAATGTAAAAGGAAAAAGTATTTTAGTTCGTTGTGATTTTAATGTGCCAATGCAAGATGGAAAAATTCAAGATGATACTAGAATTAATGCAGCTATTCCTACAATTCAATACTTAATGGATCAAGGAGCAAAAGTAGTTCTTTGTTCTCATTTGGGTAAACCAAAGCCAAATGAAATGACTAAGGAAGAAATGAAAGCAAAATATTCTTTAAATCCTGTAGCAGAAAGATTATCAGAACAATTAGGAAAAGAAGTAAAATTTGCTGGTGACACAACAGGAGACAGTGCTAAAGGAATGATTAGTGAATTAAAAGAGGGGGACGTTGGATTAGTAGAAAATACACGTTTTGACCCCAGAGAGACCAAAAATGATGAAACTTTATCAGCAGAATTTGCAGATTTAGCAGATGGATATGTAAATGATGCTTTTGGAAGTGCTCATAGAGCTCATAGTTCAACAGAAGGTGTAGCTAGAAAGATGGAAGAGCAAGGAAAAGAGACTGCTTTAGGATTTTTAATGGAAAAAGAAGTAGAAGAATTAGGAGCAGTATTAGAGAGTTCTGATAAACCATTTGTAGCTATTCTTGGTGGAGCAAAGGTTTCAGATAAGATTGGAGTTATTACAAATTTAATTGAAAATGCAGGAGTTGACAAAATTCTAATAGGTGGAAAAATGGCAAATACTTTCTTAAAAGCTAGAGGATACAACATTGGAGATTCTAGTTATGAAGAAGATAAGTTGAAAACTGCAGAAGAGATTATGAAGTTAGCAGTAGAAAAGGGAAAAGAATTAATTCTTCCAACAGATTTAAAAGTTGCCCAAATTCCACAAGATGTAGAATTAATACCGGAAGTTGTAGAACAAGCACCAAGTATGGTAGTGAATATAGAAGAAGGAATTCCAGAAGGATATCAACCATTTGACATTGGAGAGCAAACGTTAGACAGTTATGCAAATGCCTTAGATGGAGCTAAAAAAGTAGTATGGAATGGTCCTTTAGGCTATACAGAAGCTCCTAAATATGCAGTAGGTACAGAAACCGTAGCTAGATATATTGCAAAACAAACAAGAGCAAAATGTGTGATTGGTGGTGGAGATTCCGTAGCAGCTGTTAATAAATTCTTAGATGAAGCAAGAAACAATGGGGAAGATATGAGTGAGTTTAATGAGAGATTTCATCTTTCAACAGGTGGTGGAGCATCTTTAGAGTTCTTAGAAGGAAAACAACTACCAGGAATTGCAATTATTCAAAATAGAGAGCAAAAAATAAAAAATGATGAAAACCATCAAGGACCTACTACTACAAAAAGTGTTGAAAAAGAATATTAATAAATTAGAAGTTAAAAATAGGAGAAGAGAATGAGAAGAAAAGTAATTGCAGGAAATTGGAAAATGAATATGCTTCCTAATGAAGCAATTAGTTTTATTGAACAAATAACTCCATTAGTAAAAGACACAAATAATGAAGTAATTCTTTGTGTACCATATACAGATTTATTCTATAGCTTACTAACTGCTCAGAATACAAATATTAAAATAGGGGCACAAAATATGCATTGGGAAGAAAAAGGAGCTTACACTGGAGAAATTTCAGGACAAATGCTAAAATCTATTGGAGTGGAATATGTTATTATAGGGCACTCTGAAAGAAGACAATATTTTGCTGAAACAGATGACACAGTGAATAAAAAAGTAAAAGCAGCTTTAGCAAATGAATTAAAGCCAATTATTTGTGTAGGTGAGACTTTAGAACAAAGAGAAAATGGAACAGCAGAGGAAGTTATTACAAAACAAACTATGCTTGCATTAGAAGGCTTAAGCAAAGATGAAATGGAAAATGTTATTCTTGCTTATGAACCAATTTGGGCAATAGGTACAGGAAAAACAGCTACTTCAGAAGATGCTAACAACAGTATTAAGTGGGTTAGAAATAAAGTGGAAGAACTTTATGGAAAAGAAGTTGCAGACCAAGTTATCATTCTTTATGGTGGAAGTGTTAAGGCAGAAAATGCTAAAGAATTATTTTCCACTACAGATATTGATGGTGGATTAGTAGGTGGAGCAAGCTTAAAGGTAGACGAATTTAGCAAAATAGTGTTGGTTTAGGGATGTTCAGTTAGCTGTAAGGAGCAAAGCGACTGTACAGATAATTGATGCAATCGAGCAAAGTGAGATTGTAAACATTAGTAAATTAAGAAAAAAGGGGGCGAAAATTAAATATGGATAAGGAGAACAAAAAGATGGAAGAAAACACAGCAAAGAGATTAGAAACAGAAGAGAAAAAATATACTTATGCAGACTTACTAGAGATAGATGATGAAAAACGTTATGAAATTATTGACGGAAAGTTATATTTAATGAGTAGTCCAAGAGTAAAACATCAAGTACTTGCAGGAGAAATTTATGTACAGCTATCTTTGTTTTTAAAAGGAAAAAAATGCAAGCCATTTATAGCACCATTAGATGTAACCTTTTCTAGATACAAACAAGATGACAAAATTTATAATGTAGTACAACCAGATATATCAGTCGTTTGCGATAAAGAACAATTGAAAGAGAAAAGAAAAATAACTGGTGCACCAAGTTTTATCATTGAAATCTTATCTCCTTCCACTAGGAGGAAAGATAGATTAGAGAAGATGAATTTGTATCAAAGATATGGAGTAAAAGAATATTGGATATTGGACCCAATGGATATGATAGTAACGCCATATATTTTAGATGAAAAAGGCTTTTATAAAGCAGAAAAAAATTATGATTTAACAACAGAAGAAATACCTGTAAATATTTTACCAAGTTGCAAAATAGACATAAGAGAATTTATAAAAGAAAATAGCGATTTGATAGATGATGAGCTTACAGGATTTATGGTAGATGAAGAAGAAGTGAAAAAAGATAATAAAAGTTAATTTATGTTGGTTTAAGGTACATTCCTAAACTAACGCTAAAAAGGAGTAAAAAGAATGAAAAGAAAACCGATGATGCTAATGATTTTAGATGGATTTGGAATAAATGACAATGAAAAAGCTAATGCGGTAAAGTTAGCCCATAAACCGAATATAGATAATCTAATGAAAACATGGGCGACTACTGAAATTTATACAAGCGGTTTAAAAGTTGGACTTCCTGAAGGACAAATGGGAAATTCAGAAGTAGGACATACCAATATTGGTGCAGGAAGAATTGTTTATCAAGATTTAACAAGAATTACGAAATCAATTGAAGATGGTGATTTCTTTAGTATTAAAGAAATCACAGAAGCAATAGAAAATTGTAAAAAACATCATTCAAAATTACACATTATGGGTCTGTTATCAGATGGAGGAGTACATAGTCATATTCGTCACTTAGTAGCTTTGTTAGAAGCTGCAAAAAGAAAAGATTTTGAAGATGTATATGTACATTGTTTCTTAGATGGAAGAGATACTCCACCTGCATCAGGAGAAAGCTATATTACACAACTAGAAGAAAAGATGAAAGAAAAAGAAGTAGGAAAAATAGCAAGTATTTCTGGAAGATTTTATGCGATGGATAGAGATAAAAGATGGGATAGAGTTGAAAAAGCATATAATGTTTTAGTAAAAGGTGAGGGAGAAAAGGCGACATCAGTAATTAGCGCTATTGAAAGTTCTTATCAACAAGAAGTATTTGACGAATTTGTTTTGCCAACAGTGATATGCAATAGCAATAATGAGCCATTAGCAACTATTCAAAATAATGACTCAGTGATATTTTTTAATTATAGACCAGATAGAGCGAGAGAAATTACGAGAAGTTTAGTAGACCCAGAATTTGATGGTTTTAAAGTGAAACCTTTGAATTTGTACTATGTATGCTTTACGCAATATGATGAGACAATTCCAAATGTTCATATTGCTTTCAAACCAGAAAGTTTAAAGAATACTTTTGGAGAATATGTTTCAAGTCAAGGGTTGACACAATTAAGAATTGCAGAAACAGAAAAATATGCCCATGTAACATTTTTCTTTAATGGAGGAGAAGAAAAACAATATCCAGGAGAAGACAGAATTTTAGTACCATCTCCAAAAGTTCAAACTTATGATATGCAGCCAGAAATGAGTGCAGTAGAGGTAACAGATAAGGTAGTAGAAGCAATTCGATCTGACAAATATGATTGTATTATTTTAAATTATGCCAATCCAGACATGGTGGGACATACAGGGAATTTAGAGGCAGCTATTAAAGCAATTGAGACAGTAGATGAGTGTGTTGCAAGAGTAGTAGCAGCTATTGAAGAAAAAAATGGTATGATTATTATGACTGCTGACCACGGAAATGCAGAACAAATGATAGACTATAAAACAGGAGAGCCACATACTGCACATACTACTAATATTGTACCACTTGTACTAATTGGAGTAGAAGGAGTACAATTAAAAACTGGTAAACTAGCTGACTTGGCACCAACAATGTTAGACTTAATGGGATTACCAAAGCCAGAAGAAATGAGTGGGGAGTCTTTACTCCGATAATTTAATTAAAATAATTAAGAATTAAAAATAAGGAAGGAAGTTTTAAAATGAAAGATTATTTAGAAATTGAAAGTGTAAAAGCATTAGAAGTATTAGATTCAAGAGGAAATCCAACTGTACAAGTAGAAGTTGTAACAATTGATGGTTCTTGTGGAGTAGCTATGGTACCATCAGGAGCATCTACAGGAAGCTTTGAAGCAGTAGAATTAAGAGATGGAGACAAAGATAGATACTTAGGAAAAGGTGTTTTAAAAGCAGTAGAAAATGTTAATAATGTAATAGCACCAGCTATTGAAGGAATGAATGTTTATGCACAAGTTGAGATTGATAAAGCTATGATTGCATTAGATGGAACAGAGAATAAAGGAAAATTAGGAGCAAATGCAATGCTTGGTGTTTCTTTAGCCGTAGCAAAAGCAGCTAGCCAATCTTTAGGAATGAGCCTATATAACTATATTGGAGGTATAAATGCGAAAGAGTTACCAGTTCCAATGATGAATATTATGAATGGTGGAAAACATGCAGACAGCAGTTTAAGTGTACAAGAGTTCATGATTATGCCAGTAGGGGCTAAAACTTTCAGTGAATGTATGAGAATGGGTGTAGAAGTATACCACAATTTAAAGAAAGTTTTAAAAGAAAAAGGATATGCAACAGGTGTTGGTGATGAAGGGGGATTTGCACCAAACTTAGGAAGTGAAGAAGAAGCTGTTGAGTTAATTTTAGAAGCAATTAAAAAAGCAGGCTATACTCCAGGAGAAGACGTATGTTTAGCATTAGATGTAGCAGCAACAGAGATGTATGATGAAGCAAAGAAGATTGGAAAAGATGGATATTATTTCTGGAAGACAGATGAATTTAAAACAAAAGATGAAATGGTTGAATTTATTGTAAGTTTAGCAGAGAAATACCCTATTATCTCAATAGAAGATGGTTTAGCAGAAGAAGACTGGGAAAGTTGGAAGAAACTAACAGAGCGTATTGGAGAAAAAGTACAATTAGTAGGTGACGACCTATTTGTAACAAATATTAAAAGATTACAAAAAGGTATAGACAATAAAACTGCAAATAGTATTTTAATTAAGCTAAATCAAATTGGTACATTAACAGAAACTTTAGATGCAATTGAACTTGCTAAGAGAAATGGTTATACAGCAGTTGTTTCTCATAGAAGTGGTGAAACAGAAGATACAACTTTAGCAGATGTAGCAGTTGCAACAAATGCAGGGCAAATTAAGACTGGTGCACCTTGTAGAACAGACCGTGTAGCTAAATATAATAGATTATTAAATATTGAAGCAGAATTAGGAGATGTAGCAATCTTTAGAGGAAGATTCAGAGGATGTTAGATGTATAGCATATGGAGTTACAGCTAAAAATAAAAATCTATTAAATAGAATACAAAGAAGATACCACGACACAAATATAATTTGTTGTCGTGGTATCTTCCTTATGGCTACTCCTCCAAAGCCAGGAAAAATGCTTCGCTAGGAACAGTGGAGAGATGCCGGAAGGCAATTTGCACAGGGGAGTTCTCGTCCAGAGAGAGCCTGGTCACGAGAAACCAAACTGGTTGGTTTGCGGAATTGTGACACTGCTCAGAGTGGAAAGCAATCAGACCAATATGAGAATGTGTGGCTCCATAGTTCAACACAAAGGAGCAACCCCCATCCACTAAGGAGAGAGCAGGAGCAATGATGTCGTGTCCACACTGACACATCAATTCCTCAACCACATCTCTGCGCAGAAAAAGCCACGCGTCTTTGGTCCGCATTTTGTTGCTGTCCAGTTCCTGGAGAAAGTCCAGAATGTTTTTGCCTTTAGGGATAAAAGTGATGCCGTCCATTGATAGTCCTCCTTAAAAGTCTGCAATCGAATCCCTTTTCTACCATTGGGATACTACCCAAGATGTAAGTATTATATCATACTTAACATAAGATTGCAATTAAATAGAAAAATTTCTGAAAATAGTAGAAAATAATGAAGATTTATGATAAAATGAATAACATAAATTGGGGTATCGCCAAGCGGTAAGGCATCGGACTCTGACTCCGACATTCCTGTGTTCGAATCACAGTACCCCAACCAAACATGCATTATACGAACAATAAGTGTTCTAATATCGGTAATAATGCCCAACCAAAGAAAAACTCCCTCATTTTAAATGAGAGAGTTCTTTTTTATTTTATTTTATTTTATTTTATTTGCCAATTTTTTATATCTAACATAGAGTACAATTCCTAAACCAAGTACAGCAACAATAGATACCATAAGTGTAATTTTAATACCTGTTTGAGGGATATTTCCAGGAGCAGTAGTGTTGTCTCCAGGCTTAGAAGTATCCTGTTTTTTTACACCATCTACAAATATTTCAGCTTCAATATCAGATTCTACTTTTAGTGGTTGAACGAAAAGTACACGTTGATCTCCACCTTTAACGGCTACCTCTTTGATATATAAATAAAGAGAGTTTTCATTAGCAATTTGTGATAAGTTATCTATTTTTCTAGAATCTATTTCAAATTGTAATTGGCTATTAGCAGTTTGTACTTCCGAAATTTTAGTCCAACCTTCAATGTGCTGTTCATTTTCATAAGGGGATAGGTAATAATAATATTCTATCTTATCATTAGTAGTAACTCTATTAATTTGATTGACCTCCATTTGGATTAAAAGGTAGTTATTTTTAGAGTTATTTGTATAGTAATATGCCTGAACCTTTTTTACATTTGTAATAGCATTGTTGAAATCAGAATTTTTAGCAGGGATCTTTTCATCATCTGGTTTTTTATCATCATCAGGATCCTTATTATCATCTGGATCTTTATCACCATCAGGATCTTTGTTATCATCTGGGTCTTTGTCGCCATCAGGATCTTTATTATCATCAGGATCTGTTATATTAGGATCTTCAACAATAGTTATATGAAATGTAGCTGTTTTTGATTGGTAAGAAATTGTAATAGTAATGTTTCCTAAAACTTGGTTATTAAAGCCTGTTGCTATAATATTAGGAGAAGTCATACTAACTATTTCTTCAGAACCATCATTGTAAGTAGCTTTTATGCTACCACCTTCTAAAGATAATTCTTCACCAGCTTTATTTTGAATATATTCTTGTTTAGTAGGTCTATTAATAATAGTGATACTAGTAACTGTTTTAGCAATTACTGTAATAGGCTGTGTAGTGGTTTTACCTTCAAAAGAAATTGTAACAGAACTTTGACCACTTGATAGATTAGAGCCATTAGTTACGGTATAAGAAGTAATTTCAACAGAAGAGCCATCTTGTAAAGTACCAGTAACTACCATGCCAGCTGCATCAAAGGTTTGTCCAACGATGTACTGTGTTTTGGTTGGTGCTTTTGTTACTCGAATGCTAACGACAGAATTAGGAATTACTGTAATAGATTGAGTTGTAGTTTTACCATTATATGAAATGGTTACACTAGTTTGTCCTACTGTTAAATTAGTACCATTTGTTATAGCATAATCTGTTATAATAGAAGTTGTGCCATCTTGTAAGGTACCAATTACTACCATACCAGTTTTATCAAAATTTTGACCGACAATATATTGTGTTTTGGTTGGTGCTTTTGAAATACTAATACTAGCAAGGGAGTTAGTGACTACAGTAATTGGTTGTTCAACTGTTTTACCTCCATAAGAAATAGTTACGCTAGTTTGCCCTGCTTGAAGATTAGTTCCATTGGTAATGGTATAGTTTAAAAGTGTTTGAACTTTTCCACTTTGATAAATTGCTTGAACTTTCATACCAATTTTATCAAAGTTTTGACCGACAATATATTGTGTTTTATTTGGTTGAGTGGCAATTGTTAGGTGAGAGAGGACATCTTCTACTACAGTAATAGGTTGATAAGCTTTTTTACCTTCGTAATTAATAGTAATAGAAGTTTTACTTTGAGTTAAGCCAGTTCCATTTTCTACATTATAATCTAGTATTTCCAAAGTAGAGCCATCTTTAAAAGTTCCCATAACTACCATGCCAGTTTTATCAAAATTTTGTCCTGCATAATATTGTGTCTTATTTGGTGGAGTCGTAATGCTAATGCTTTGCAAAGTATTAGCAGAAACAGTAACACGCTGAGAAACTTGAAGACCTCCATAAGAGATAGTAACTGAAGTTTGAGTTGGTTTTAAATTATTTCCATTTTCTACAACAAAGTCAGTAATGGTTCTTTTATTACCACTCTGATAAGTAGCTTCTACCACCATACCAGTTTTATCAAAGTTTTGCCCTTCTGTGTAAGCAACTTTAGCAGGAGGGGTCTTAATTGTTAAGCCTGTAAGTGTATCAGATATAACATTAATAGATTGTGTTACACTTTTTCCTTCATAACTAATTGTTACTGTAGTTTGATTAGCACTTAAGTTAGTTCCATTTGTGATATTGTAACTAGAATCATCTAGAATACGAGAAAGCTTGTTGTTGTAATTTGCCTTTATTACCATACCAGTAGGATCGAAGTTTTCACCAGCATAGTAAGTTGTTTTATTAGGTGCTTTTGTAATTTCAATATTTTTTAAAGATGTATTTTCTAACTCTGAAACAGTAAATACTTTAATAGTACTGTCACCATTCATTACTCCCGAGTTTTGTTCTGTCAATTTTCCAAGGTCATTCCAAGTATTTAGTTCTCCTGTCATACCGTTTTCAATAGTAAAGAAACATTTTCCAGTTTCTGTTTTTACAGCGTCAAAGGTAGAGATACCTGGAACTTTAACCTCTAATTGAAAATGTGTAGTCATATTACCAGTCTGTATTTCAACAGCGACAAAGAAGTTAGATGCTTTAATTTCAACAGGAGTAGCAAATTCTAAAGTATGATACCCAGCACTAAGTGTTTCTGTTTCTCCTGCTTTTAGAGTAACAGCTTTTAAATCAGCTTTTGTTTTACCTGTACCATTAGGGTTTACATATACTTTATATGTAGCTACTTCAGGTGCATAAATAGAAACTTGGGTAATATATTCTTTACCACTGGTTTTTTTGCTAAAAACATTACCTAAGAAAACTTTAGCTCTATCATAACCTAGTGTATAGGCTGGATAATATTCATCATATTGATAAATATTTTCATAATCAACTCTATCAGCAGATTTTACAATACCAAAAAGAGTTCTAGCGATATTTACATCTTCATAGGAAACATACATAAATCCCGCATCACCAATAGATGTTCCCCAAGAGTTTCTGATAATCCAAGCACCTTTATTAGTAGGCCTTGCACTAGAGGCAAAATTATCAACAGCAAAATTATCATCCCAACCTATAATAGCAATAGCATGGTCTGCTCCGTGATTAGAAGTTGTATTACAATATTTAGCTCCAGTAGGATTGTTATAACAAGGAAAAGCAGTAGTAGAAGCAGAGTTACCGTGAATAGAGGCAAATACAGAACCATAGTTATGAATATGTTGTTTGATCTGATTTTTAATTTCTGTTGCTTTAGATGCGTTTTCACTAGAAAGATAGTTTGGAAAATCAATGGTATCTTGTACTTGACTAGCAACAGTTTTATTTTGAATCTCACTAAGGTTAATTAATGTCTCATTATTTTGAAAAGGCATTTCATTTTCTACAATAGCGCCTTGACCATTTGTTAAATAAGAAAGTGCAGTATACCACTGTCCACCATCACCAACAGTTCTGTTATAACCACGAGAGTTTGTAGCGCTATTGGCAAAATATTTACTAGTAGCATATTCCATGTGTCTTTCAGAATAGTTGTAAACTCTAGCAGTAGTTCCTTTTTTGTAATCTGCCATAGCTAGATTAGTTTCTAGAGAAGACAAAGCAGCAAAAGCCCAACAAGAATTGGTGTGCATTTGGTCTCTAATTACTAAGTTAGGGGATATAATGTTCCTCAAATCATAACGAGGATCTGTATAAGCTCTTAATGCCCTGAAAAATGGGTTTTTAGAATGAAGTTCAATATTAGTGATGTTATACATTCTAGGTTGCATAGAGCTCTTTTTTTCTTCTTCAGAGAGTTCTAGCCATTCTTTAAAGTCATCAGAATATTCTGCAGAATGTAAAGAATTTGCAATGTCATTGTTAGCAAATACTTTTGAACCTAATAATAAAATGAACAAAAAAATGAATAAAGTTTTTACAATAAAAGTTTTCCTTAGTTTTTTCATAATTTCTCCTTATATTTTATCAAAATGTGTACTTATAACATCATTATATCTATTTTCAAAAGAAAAGTAAATGATTTTGCAACATTTTTAGACAATTTTAGAGTGGTAATTTTTGTAAGATTAGAGGGTTTCATTTCTATGATAAAATTGTGATGGTAGGGAAAGACCTTGTGGGAAAAAATCAAGTAAATGTCAGACGAGTAAACAAAATGAAAGCATCACTATCAAAGTGAGGCTTTCAAACTTTTAGATTATTTTAATTTCTTAAAGAAATATACTCTTGAAATAGCAAATATTGTAATGATAACTGCTACAACTGAAATGAAAATAGTCATATAATTTCCTGTTTGAGGAAGAGGTTTTTTCGTAATAGTTTCATCTTTAGAAGATTCCACATATCTTACACGAACTTTTGAAAATTCAGTTTCAGTTTCTTGTTTCTTTTGATTTTCATAAGTATATTCTAAATCTACTTTAGAATTGGTAGGTAATATTTTGTCAACGATTTCTTTGTTATAATCTTCTTTTAAAGTTAGTTTGTAACTTAAAGTTGCAATTTCACCAGCATTTAAAAGTTCAATATTCCAAGTAATGCTATTATCTGTGTAATCTACTTTTTCAGATACTTTACCAATATTAGGTGTTTTTACATATTCAAAATTAAAGTTTTCAAGAATTTCTTTTGGGAAATAGTCTTTAATAACGATGTCTTTAATAAAAGTATCTTTTACATCAGCAATATCAGCATAAATGCTTTCATTAATAGTATCATATAAATTTTCATAATCTATATGGAAGAATTGCCCAACAGTTGGAACAACTGGTTTTTCTGGTGTTCCAAAAATTTCTTCTGCTAACTTTCCATAAGTTGTATTAGGATCTGCACCATCTGGAAGTGAAGCACCAGGCACTTTTTGATTTGCTTCATTTAGTCCCATTAAAATAGAATACATATGAATACCTTTAGCACTCAAGTCTTGTAATTTTTTTGTAGTGGCTGCAGCTACTACACCTGAATATTTAAGTGTTTCTTCTGTATTTAAACATAGATTTGGTACACCATCTGATAATAGAATAATATATCTTGCTACATTTTCATCTTTAGAAAAATTAGCTTCTGCAACTGCAAGGCCAGCTTCAATGTTTGTATAAGTTCCTTGATCTTTTTTGTAATCTTCAATTTTTGCATTAAGGTCAGTTTCAGAATTGGTTAAGCCTGATAACAATTTGGCATCGTTTAAAGTTCCATAAACAGCGCCTTCTGCAACTTTTACACTAGAAAAAGAAACAAGACCAATTTTAGCATTTTCAAATTTTTCAAGTAAGCTGTGTGTAAAGTCGTTAGCAGCTTCTGCAACATAGTCAGTTTTGACTTTGTTATTATAGGTTTTGGTCATACTATAGGAATTATCTAATACAAAGAAAACTTCAAGATTCTTTTTAGTAAAATCTTCATTTTCCATTAGATTTTTAACAGTTAAAGTCAAAATGGCTTCTTTTTTCTCAGCATCAAAGCTAGTTAGCTCTTTGGTAAATTCTCCAATTTTATCACCATTTTCTGGATCTGTAATAGGAATCTCACAAAGCTTTTTTTCTACTAATTCTAAAGTAGTAACTCCAGGAATAACACCATTAGAATTAGTTGTATTATTTCCATTATTTCCTGTATCAATTGTGATAGCAAATACAGGACTGGCACAAAGTAGCATCATAGCTAAAAATGCAATAACACGAATTAAACTTCTTTTCATTATAATCGCTCCTTATATTTTAAATTTATTCCACTATATTATAACTTATGACTTGTCTTTTTTCAAGGTTTTTATTGATTTTTGCAGAAATTTACAATTTGTTGTGGAAAAAAGGTAGAAATATGTTACAATAAGAGAAAATAAGAGAAAGAAAAGTTAGAAAGCTAACTGTGAGATAAGGTATGAATAAACAAGAACTATTAAAACAATATGGAAAAGAAGAAGATAGAATTTTAGTAGCCAAAATATTAGATAAGATACAGTTTGCCAAGCAAAAAAATCAAATTCAAATTACTAGTTTTTTAGATGGATATGAGCAAAGGATTGTACAAAAGGTCCTACAACAAGTAGCATGCAAGACTGCCATTCTTTATGGAGGATATGAAGAAGCTGAAAGAAAAATGTTATACCTATTTCCAGAAAAATTAATTGGATTGTTGACACAACCATTACAAGAAGACAAAATGATAGGGCAAGAAATGAAAGTAATTTCAATCGAATTGCCAAATGATTTAAAAGGCAAATATCAACATAGAGACTATTTAAGTGGCGTTATGAAACTAGGAATTAAAAGAGAAAAGATAGGTGATATTTTAGTAAGAGAAAGTGGAGCAGATGTGATAGTACAAGAAGAAATGTTAGCTTATTTATTAACTAATTTATCAGAACTAACAAGATTTCAGAAAGCAGATATTGTTTCAAAAGAAATTCCAGAATTAGAAGTAGTTTTGATTAAACTAGAGACAATAACAATTTTAGTTACACAATTAAGATTAGATAGTGTTATTTCTGAGATACTACGAACTTCTAGAGCAAAGGCAAACGAGATTATTTCACAAGAAAGAGTGTTAATCAATTATGAAACAAAAACGAAAAATGCCACTTTGTTACAAGTAGGAGATTTACTAACAATACGTGGAAAAGGGAAATTTAAAATAGGCGAAATACTTTCACAAACGGCAAAAGGAAAATGGAGAGTAGAAGTTGGAAAGTATGTATAAAAGTAAAGATTCTCTCCATTGTTATAAAAAAGATTGACATACAAAAACATAAGTTCTATACTATTTGTAGGTGAGGAAATTGGAACGAAAAATCTTACATGTAGATGTCAATAATGCTTTTTTATCATGGACAGCGGTAGATATGATAAAAAAAGGGGCAAAAGTAGATATAAGAACTATTCCAGCAATTATTGGTGGAGATGAGGAAAAAAGAAAAGGAATTGTGCTTGCAAAAAGTATTCTAGCTAAAAAATATGGAATACAAACTGCAGAACCTATCTATTTTGCAAAACAAAAATGTCCAGATTTGCAAATTTATCAAAGTAATTTTAGTGTATACAGATATTATTCTAGCGCACTTTATGACTTACTTCATGAATATACAGATAAAATTGAAAGATTTTCTATTGATGAATGTTTTTTAGATGTTACTCATTTTATTCCAAAAGGGAAAACAGATTTGCAAATAGCCCATGAAATTCATACTAGGGTGAAGCAGGAGTTGGGTTTTACAGTAAATATAGGGGTGGCACCTAATAAGCTATTAGCCAAAATGGCATCAGATTTTGAAAAGCCAGATAAAGTTCATACATTATACATGAATGAAATTCCTAATAAAATGTGGAATTTACCAGTTTCAGAGTTATTAATGGTAGGAAAAAGAAGCTTGCCAAAGTTAGAGTTGTTAGGCATTAAAACAATTGGAGAGCTAGCGCATACACCTAAAGAATTCTTAGAAAATCAATTTGGGAAATTTGGAAGAATGATTTGGGAATATGCAAATCGGAATTGATTATTCAGAGGTTATTTCTGAGCCAGAAGAGCCAAAAAGTATAGGAAATTCTTCAACATTACCACAGGACATGAAGAATTTAGATAAAATAGAAGAAGTTCTATTAGCATTAGCAGAACAGACGTGTTATCGATTAAGAAAACATCAGTTATTAGCACATACAGTAAGTGTGCAGATAAAGAATAAAGACTTTAAAATGTATTCTCATCAAAAAAGTTTAGCAACCGACACAGATAGTACAAAAATTATTTATGAAATAGCAAAACAAATATTAAAAGAAATGTTTCAAGGAGAGCCTATTAGGTTAATTGGGATTAAAGTAGATAAGTTAACAACAAAAGAAAGACAGCAACTTTCTTTATTTGATACTCCCAGAAATGAAAAACAACAAAAAATAGACAAGACATTAGATAAGTTAAAAGAAAAATATGGTTATGATGCAGTTACTAGAGCTGGAAAAATGAATATTGATAACATGATGGATTTTAAAGATTAACAATTTGTACAAGTTTTGCATACTATATAGTAGTGCTAAGTATTAAGCACTAATAGGAGGTGTAGGAACATGTACGAAGAAGAAAAATGTAATAATTGCTATTATACTAGTTGTAAACAGAGAAAAAACAGATGCTGTATAGATATAATTATATTTATTTTATCTATTTTATTGGCATTAACCATTGGACTAATTATTGCATCTATCCCAGTAATAGGGGCAGTATTATTTGCAGCAATTGCTACTTTAATTGTTTTGGCCATCATACTTGCTATACTCATTATCATCAGAATTATTCAATTAGTATGTAATCGTAACAAATCAAATTGCTAATTTGCAGAACTGTCTTCTACGTCAATTACATGCTTATGCAAGTAATTTTCTAGAATATAGAGATGTTGCTAACCAAAAGAACAAACGAATTCCTTGTAGTTAATAAGCTACAGGGAATTTGCTTTTTTATTTCATTTATGATATAACTTAGAAAGATGTATACACAAAATAGAAGGTAGGCATACAATAGTAATAAATCTGTAAAGAGAAATGGAGTTTAAAAAATGAGAGAAGAAACAATAAGAACTTTAAAAAAATACTCTCAAGAACAGATATTAGAGTATTTACCATATCTAACAGAAGAGGAACAAAAAACAATTGAAAAACAGATAGAAACAATTGATTTTGAGCAATTACAACAATTGTATGAATTAGTAAAACAAGAACAACATGTAGAGGAAAAAGATATTTCCTATATTCCTTATGTAGACAAAGCAAAAATAGAAACTCACAAAAGAGAGGAATTAGAAAACATTGGAAAGAAGATAATTAGTAAGCGGGAAATATGCTATTATTACAATGGCAGGAGGACAGGGGACAAGACTAGGACATTCAGGACCAAAAGGAACCTATTGTTTAAACACAATTCATGGACCAAAGTATTTATTTGAAATTATGGTAGATACTTTTAAAAGAGCAGAAAAAGAATATCATGTAGTTCTTCCTTGGTATATCATGACAAGTAAAGAAAATCACAAAGAAACAATTCGCTTTTTGGAGGAAAAAGAATATTTTGGTTATGATAAAAGTAAAGTAAAATTCTTTATGCAAGGAGAATTGCCATTATTAAGTACAGAAGGAAAACTTATTTTAGGAAAAGACAAAAAAATTAAAGAGGCAGCAAATGGAAATGGCGGAATTTATGAAGCAATAGAGGCAAATGGAATATTAAAAGAATTAAAGGAACAAAATATTGAATGGATATTTATTAATAGTATGGATAATGTACTATGCAATTTTGTAGATCCATTACTTATAGGACTTACAATAGAACAAAATCACAAAATAGCTAGCAAATCAGTTGCAAAAGTAGAGCCAAAAGAAAGAGCAGGTGTATTTTGCAAAATGAATGGAAAGCCAAAAGTAATAGAATATACAGAGCTCCCAGATGAAATGGCAGAGGAAAGAGATGAAAATGGAGAGCTAGCATATGGGGAATTACATATTATGCTCAATTTATTCCATCGTAGTATACTAGAAGATTTAGCCAATGTAAAACTTCCTTATCATATTGCGTTTAAAAAGTCAGGTTATCTTGATAAAAAGGGAGAATACATTGAGCCAGAGGAGCCTAATATTTATAAATTTGAAGCTTTTATTTTTGATGCATTTACACGTTATAATGATATGACAATTTTACGAGTAAAAAGAGAAGAAGAATTTGCACCGGTCAAAAATAGAACAGGAGTGGATAGCCCCGAAACGGCAACTGCTTTGTATAATGCAAGATATGAATAAGTTTATCATAAAGAATTAAAGGAGAGTAAGAATGGAAAAAGTAATTGGTTTAGTTATGGCAGCAGGAGTAGATGACAGAATGAAATCTAAAAAATCAAAATTAGCACAAGAGCTATATGGAAAGGCTGTTATTAAAAGAGTAGTGGATTCTTTTAAAAAAGCTGGTATTGAAGACATAGCAGTTGTTGTAGGAGAAAATAAACAAGAGATTGAAGATATCCTAAAAGACGAAGTAACATATCTTCATCAAGAAAGCTGCTTAGGAACAGGTCATGCTATTATGCAAGCTGTTAGTTATTTAGAAGGAAAACAAGGAAGAGTGGTAATTAGCAATGGAAACATCCCGCTTATTACACCTCGAACAATTCAAGCAGTAGTAGAAAAGTCAGAAAATGAAGCAGAAGCGGCAACTATTTTAACAGGAATTATTAGTGAACCAGCAGGATATGGAAGAATTATTAGAAAAGATAATAAAATTGAAGCAATTATGGAAGAAAAAGAGGCAACAGAAGTAGAAAAGAAGATTTTAGAAGTAAATGCAGGTGTGTATTGTTTCGAAATTTCAAAATTACTAGAAATTATTGGAAAACTACAACAAAGCAGTATAGGGTTATATTATTTAACAGATGTTATCAAAATGTTTAATACTAAGGGCTTCAAAGTAGGTGGAGTGTTAGTAGAAGATAATACAGAAATTTTAAGTTTAAATACAAAAGTACAATTAGAAATGCTTACTAGGATTTTAAGAATCCGTATTAATACTATGCACATGAACAATGGAGTAACGATTGAAGATATTAATACGACCTATATTTATGAAGATGTAGAAATTGGGATGGATACAGTCATTCAACCAAATACTACTATTAAATCAGGTGTTGTCATTGGAGAAAATTGCAATATTGGACCAAATGCCTATATTAGAGAAGGCTGTAAGCTGGCTAATAAAGTTAAAGTGGGAAGCTTTGTAGAAATTAAAAAAGCTATTATTGGAGAAGGTTCAAAAGTACCACATTTATCTTATATGGGAGATTGTGAAATTGGAGTAAAATGTAATATTGGTTGTGGAACAATTACGTGTAACTATGATGGAAAAAATAAACATAAAACAAAAATCGGAGATAATTGTTTCATTGGCTCAAATGTCAATTTAGTAGCGCCAGTTAATATTGGTGACCATGCGTTAATTGCAGCAGGTTCCACAATTACAGAGGATGTACCAGCAGAAAGTTTGGGAATTGCAAGACAAAGACAAACTAATAAAGAAGGATGGAACCAAGGAAAATAAATGGAAGTGGAAAAAGGGACGGTTCTCCTTTCCAACTTTTAATAAAGTTGGAAAGGAGAACCGTCCCTTTTTCCATTATTATTGTTGTTCGCCAGGTAGAAAATAATCTACAACACCGTATACTAATGCACCAATGATAGCGGCTATCCAAGAAACAGAGTAACCTGCTACAAAATATTGAGTGACATATAATACGACTGCAGAAAGTACAAAACCTACGAATCCTTTACCAAAAGAACTTGCATGTAAACCAGTGAATTTTGTAATTAAATAGTCAATAACAGTAAGGACAATAGCTGCAGCAGCTAATGACCAGATATTGTTAATTTGAAATCCTGGTGTAAAAAATGCAGTAATAGCAAGAACAACGGCAGCAGTTACTAATCTACCAATGATTTGCCAAACAGTTCCCTTAGAATTAGATCTAGTTTGTGTGTTTGCATTATTATCTGACATAATTAAAAACCTCCTTTGTGAACGTAAAAACAATGATGTTTGTGTTTCTAATTGTAGTATAAACAAAAAATAAAAATTTATTCAAAATAAATTGAATAGATTTTATTTTTTTTGGTTAAAATTAGTAATGAAGAAAAAAGCTTTTTATAAAAAGTTAATTTTAGGAGAAAAAATAATGTTAATTACATTAATTAGAAGTATTACTTTATACATAATTGTTTTAATTGTTATGAGATTAATGGGGAAAAGAGAAATTGGTCAGCTTCAACCTTTTGAACTTGCTATTTCCATTATGATAGCAGACTTAGCAGCTATTCCAATGTCAGATACTGGAATACCTATTACAAATGGAATTATTCCAATTTTAGGTTTGTTAGTTATGCATTTATTAATTTCTTTAATTAATATGAAAAGTGTCAAAATGAGAGAACTAATGTGTGGAAGACCTACTATTTTAGTATATAGAGGAAGAATTGATGAAAAAGCATTGAAAAAGGAGAGATTTACCATTAATGAACTAGAAGAAAGATTGAGGGATAGTAGTGTTTTTAATTTAGGAGATGTAGAATATGCTATTTTAGAGACAAGTGGACAAGTAACCGTAATTCAGAAACCAAATAAAAGAACTACTATTCCAGAAGATTTCAATATTATGCCAGAATATGAAGGAATTGCTTATGACCTTGTAGTCGATGGAAAAATTATGAAAGAAAATTTAAGAAAGATAGAAAAAGATGAAAAGTGGCTTAGAAAAGAAGTTGGTAAATTTCATATTAGTCCAGAGAATGCTTTAATTGTTACTTATGACGGGAAAGGGCAAATTTTTTGCCAGGAGAAAAGTGAAAAGAAGAAATAGGAGGCAAGACCTGTGTATAAAGAATTAATTATTAGCATAGTAGTGATAGCTTGTATTGTGGTAGGAAATATTATTACTCAGAACAATACAATTGAAGCAGTGGCACAAGTTAGTGGACAGCTTACATTACTACGTCAAGAAATGGAAAAGGAAGACGTAAGTCAAGAAAAAGCCAAAAAACAAATGGAAAAAATAGAAGAAATTTGGGCAGAAAAGTATAGATTAATGGCCTTTTATACAGAACATAATGAACTAGAAAAAGTACAAACAGAACTTACCAAATTAAAAGCAGATATTCATATGGAAGAATATGCTCAAGGAGTAGAAAATTTGGAAAGTTGCATTTTTATTCTTGAGCATATTAAGGATAAGAGTGCATTAAAAGTAGTTAATATATTTTGAGTTTATAAACATAATTATTATAGATTTTTTTGTTTCTCAAATGCCCGTTGCAGTTAGCAAGTTCGAAGAAGCAAGTCAGAATGGTACCTTTCGAAATTGCAAAAATGTATAATAATTATGTTATGAATTTAACATTCAATTTAAATTTTTCATAGTATAATAACCTGCTTTTTGATTTACTAAAAATTTTGTGGCTTTAATGGCTCCTTCTGCAAAAACGGCTCTAGAATGTGCAGTATGTTTGATTTCTAAGGTTTCGTTAGAAGAAAAGAAAAAAATAGAATGTTCGCCTACAATATTTCCACCACGAATGCTAGAGAATCCAATTTCTTTTGAATTTCTTTTTTCTTGTTTTTGCATACGGTTTAATTCATAAAAATAGGCGTTATTATTGACGCGCTTAATACTATCCGCCAATAAGAGCGCTGTACCACTAGGACTATCCTTTTTTTGATTGTGATGGGTTTCTACAATTTCAATATCTGCCTCACAAAGTTTGTGAGAAAGTTCCGCAATTATTTGACTAATTAAAGTGATCTGATAAGACATATTGCTAGACTGAAAAATTGGAATTTGAGAAGAAGCATCAATAATTCTTTTTTGTTGTTCATCTGTAAAACCAGTAGTAGCAATTACAATTGGAATATGATGTGATATACAGTAAGGGATAAGTGACAAGGTTGATTGAGGAGAAGAAAAGTCAATAATGACATCAGGAGTTTCTGATAAATCATGAGTATTGTTAAAAATAGCATAAGGTAGAGTGGAATTAGTTTGTCGATCTAGCCCACCGATTAGTTTAATGTCATCATCTTCTAAACATAGCTTAGCAACTTCTTTTCCCATTCTTCCGCAAATACTATTAATTAGAATTTTTATCATTTTACAATTACCTTTCTAAGAAAATTTCATATAAAAAGATAAGGCTTTGATAACCTTATCTTTTTATACTATGCTCAATATCTTAAAATAGAACTAAACAATTCTAAAGATGATTAAACTTAAAAATACATAAGCATATTTATATAATTTCTTAGTATGTAATAGTTTTCTACAATGATAGAAAGTTTCTCTACAAGCACTATATTTGTCTGCAAAAGTTACAAGCAAGGTTTCCTTAAAATGAGGTACCTGAATAGTAACAGGCCACATATGATTTAAGATAACATCCTGTTCAATGGCATTTAAGTGAAAGAGTTCTTTTGCATTTTTTAAAGCAATTTTAGGGTGTAAGAAGGCATGCTGATGTGTCCATTTTTTGTCAGGCCTTTGATGTGTATGCCAATCGTATAAAAATAAGTCGTGTAACATGGCACCACGAGTAGCCGAAACATAATCTAAGTGGAAAAACTTGCACATCAAATAAGTATAATAAGCAACTTGCATACAATGTTGGTAACAAGATGTACTAGCATGTTGAGTGAAGTTTTTCATCTGCTTTACAGTTGAATTATCTATTAAATCTTGAATAATATTCATAAATTCATCATAACGGCATAAGTTATTTTTAGTAAGATCATTTTCTAAACTTTTTTCTAAGGTACGGTTTAACATAAAATAAATTGAAACTCCTTCAATATTTTAAACTCTTATCTAATTATATCATATTATCTCGAAAATAGAAATAATTTAAGGAAATTTTAAGTTTTATTCATAATTTTAGAAGTCATCATATGGTCCCGCCAAATTTTTGATGGGACTATTTTTATATTCTAGGAAATTACACCAAATCGTTTTAACGATTTGTGTAAGTGACGTAGAAGATAATTATTGCGATTGTTACAACTTCTTAATGCTTTAG
>JAAWKD010000043.1 GCA_022797215.1 Clostridia bacterium | reverse complement strand
AATATTTTCATTAAAGTCTTTTTATTGTGTCTAAAATATTTTTTTCTAATTTTTTTAAAACTTTTCAACTAACTATTGACTTTTAATAGTTGGTCTCTATTTTCAATATACTTAATATGTAGTATTCCTTCTTTGGCTCAGCTCCCCATTCTGGTTTTCCGATTCCTATATTCAAAATACATAAGCATCTTACGCTTGGAGAGTTGTACGAATATCCATTTCTGAATACTATCTCAACCCTTTTGTTTATGTAGTCAAATCCAAATACTTTTCTTAATCTTGTATGATAGTATGGCTTAAGCTCTCTGTACTCTTCCTTCTTCTCGCCATTCACGATCATATCAAACCATTTCTTTTTAATTGGTAATACTAGCATTTTTCCTTTTCCTTTCTTATAATTTCACACATTAAGCATTGATGTTTACTTTTTCCATCATTTAACCATACTGTAAATCTATGACAATCAGGACACCTATGTTTTGGTGTTTTTCCTGTCATTTTTTTGATTCTTTCTTTATCCTCAGCATCTCTTATTTTCTTTGATAAACTACTCATTTAAATTCCTCCCTTTTTTCTTATTTCTTCTACTGCATCAGTCCAGCACTTAGTACAACCTATACTTTTATATTCGCAGTTTTCCTCTTCTTTTTGTCTGTTTATTTTATTTGTTCCAAACACATCCGATGGACACATATTTATTCCACCATTACAAAATATTTTATGGCATCCCTCTTCTGTTGCTTTTTCTATAACTATTTTCATAATTTCTTTGTATGTAATATTGATTGGTGGCTCTTCTGTAATTATTACTTTCTTTTTTCCTTCCATATCGTAAACATTAGACATAGCTTTTATCCTCTCATTTTATAATTTCATAAGCTGCAAAATAATATAGTGTTGCTCCTCTCCCTTTTTCACAAGGCATATAACAGTATTCTCCATATTCACTACTAGCAAAAAAATCTGATTTTTGTATTCTATAATAACCTTCTTGTATATCTGTAATAAGTTGCACTTTTTCCATTAGCTCCTCTTGTAATACCTTTTTGAAGTTCTCTTTATTATTATCACAGTCCTTTGCTCTTAGGCATCCTACTGTATGGTAATATGTATCATTGATCCACATTTCATTTGTTATTCTCATCATAATATTTCAGCTCCTTTAATCCATAATGTTTCTACTCTTTTTATTCCATGTTCGGCCAGATTATCTATTTGGTATTTTTTCCATGTTTTCAAATATTCGTTATACATTTCATTGTCATATCCACTTATAATTACTAATCCTTTATGTGCCAATAATACTTTTAGTAGTTCCTCATGCTCTTGGTCTGTCATTTCATATTTGTAAATATTTCTTTTTCTTGTTGATGTTAGATAAGGTGGATCTGCATATATCAATACTTTTTCACTATTGAACCTTTTTATTAGTTCTACAGCAGGTCTATTTTCTATTTGTACTGTTTTTAGTCTATCTATTATTTCTGTTATTTTTTCTGGAAGTTCATACCAATTCTTTACTGCATATGCTCTTTCTCTTCCTTGAACATCATTTTTCCATCCACTTTTATACTTATTATTGGATCCTATTCCTTGCCAGCATCTTATTAGGAACTTTCTGGCCGACTCTATATTGTCATCTTCTGTTGATGATATAAAAGCGTTGTCATATTCCTCTCTTGAATATGGTGTCATTACCACTTTTCTTAATAGCTCATCTGTGTTTTCTCTAATTACATTGAATAGGTTTGTTATATCGCTGTCTATATCGTTTATTGTTTCTATGTTACTTGGTTCTTTGTTGAAGAATACTGCTCCGCTTCCGAAATAAGGTTCTAAGTAACTATGATGCTCTGGCATTTTTTCTATAATCCAATTTGCTATTCTCCATTTGCTGCCTGGATATTTCAATATTGAACGCATCTTATCCTCCCTTCCTTATATTGATAGCTGTATGTTACTTAGCATATTTTCTTGTGCTGCTTTATAAAAATCCTTTTTTATTTCAAATCCATAACAGCTTCTATTCATTTCAGCACAAGCCCACCTTTGTGTATTTGTTTCATTTCGTGTTAGTGGGCTATCAGTTGTTATCATTAATTTTCTTTTTATAAATTCTTCGCAAGCCTCTTGCTGCGAGTTTTGTATTTTATTGCAAAATGGATACCTTCCACATTGTATACATCTCATATTTTGCCTCCTAATATTCTCCTATTTGAACTATAACCTTTGGTGTCTTTGCATACTTTTTGAAAATTCTTACATCTGTGATTTGTGAGTCATCTTTGAAAGCAAATTTGTTTAGTGCATCGCTAATTATTTTTCCTATATTGTCCCAGTCTGGCTTTTTCGTTGGGCTTATTCCTCCACATAACATTTCCGCTTCTTTCTTCTTACTTGTGCTTTTTGGTATTTCAAAGTATGCTATAATTGTCATTGTTACCCTTCCTTCAATTGGTTTGTAGTTTGGGTATTTGCATACGAATATTTGGCGTACTAAATATTCATAGTTTTTTGTTTTAGTTGGTGTGTAGGCTCTTCCTGTATATGTATTCATTCGTGGTCTAGCTTTTCCTGTTATAGCTTCTGGTATTTCAATTTCATATTTCATTTGTTCCACCTCTTTACTTGTTTTTACAGCATATTCTCCTTTTAATTTCCTTGTCTAATGATTCAATGTCTTTTCGAATAATTCGTTCTATTGTCATTACATATTCTAATGAGTGTACTAGTCCTTCCTTTTGTCCTACTAATTCATATACATCCTCTTCTATCTCCACACTTGATTGTATCTGATAGCAAACTTCTCTTACTTCTGTAAATATTTCATCTGTTGTCCATTTTTTGCCTTTTGCTAATCCCTTTACATATTTCTCTTCAAATCCTAGATAATCTCCACAATGTCCATAATCCCAACCTATAAACCATCCTTCTACTTCTTTTCCATTATTTATGTATAGTCCTTCTGCTGTATAGGTAACTCCTCCATGCACATTTATATTTAACTCTTCTCCTTGTTTTTTATAAAATTTATTGTTTTTTGGTATTCTAATGTATGCTGTTGGATGTGTTCCTAAGTTCAAAATATAATATAGTAATCCAAAGCAGAACCCTGTTGCTAATACTTCCGCTTCTTCCTTTCTGTCAGTTTGATATATCATTTCTTTTCTCATATTTTTCATTCCTTCCATTTATTTTAATTTCAAATTCTATTTCTAGGTCTTGTTTATAAAATGCTTCAAAGCACATCATTGTTAGCTTTGTTCTTGAATTATATATTTTCATATGTTCTTGGTGCATTTTAGTTGCTTCATTTCTTTGATATCCCATTCCCATTAGCAGCTTTATAAATCTTTTCTTGGTTATTGTTTTAGGAATTACGGCACATTCAAATGTTGCCCCTTCTCCTAATTCTGCAATATCTATATACTTTTCTTTTTCTAGTCCTCCACTTGCAAGTTTTGGTATTTCGATTGGTTGTCCCTCTCCTAATGGTTTCATTTCTCCTGTAGAGCCATCTATTGAATAAAATATTGCACCTAGCTTTTGATCCTCTCCCATTTATTTTTCTCGCTCCTTTTCAAATTCTTTTAATATTGGTCTTAGGCATTTATTGCATAATGCTAGTTTCATTTCGCCTCTTCTAGTTACTGTATTTGGTATTGTTGCTATTCCTCCTGTCATATCTTGCTTTTTATCTGTGATTCTTATTTCTGCTCCACAATAGTCACATTTGTAATATTTATATAGCTTTTCTTTTTTGTAGTTGACTACATTTCCTCCATCTGGTGTTGGTTTCATTTTTGTAAATATCGGTATCTCTTTTCTGCAGGATAATTCATTAAAATTATTCATTTCAAAATCCTTTCTTATTTTCGAATTCATCGTGTAAACATACCATCAAGTAATTTATTATTTCTTCTAGCCTATAGTTTGGCTTTTCTGTTATATATTTCTTAGTTTTCAAATATTTTAGAACTAGTTTGTCCCTTTTTAGGTCATTCAGGTATATCTTATGTGGGCTTAGATATATTTCTTTAACTGCCCATATCATTATCTTTTCATCTAAGACTCTTTCTACAGTCATTAAGTTATAGGCAATTGGATCCTGTGCATATAGTTCTAAATGTTGCAATGTATGTATTAGCCCTTCTCGGTCTTTTTCTTTTAGTCCAATTTCTGCTCCTGACTCTCCTTTATATAAATAATTAAATAATAAGTTTAGTTTAGTTATAATGTATTCGTTTGCTTGTTCTTCCGCTTGTGCGTTCGGTAATGCGTTCGGTTGTTCTTCCGCTTGTTCAAATTGTTGTTTTTGTTCTTTATACAATTTTATTATTGTGTATATTGAAGCTTCATTCTGATTTACTCCGCTTCTTATATAAAATATAATCGTTGTTTATTAGCTCGTTTCTTGCCCTTTGAAGTGCTGATATGTTTAAGCCTTTGATTTTGCTCATTAGAATAGTATTGGTTACTTTGAACTCAGTAAGCCATTCTGTCTTGCAGTCTATCTGCAGTAATATCAAATATATTGAGATAGCATTTGCCGAGATAGGCTTATAGTCCAATGTTGAATAGAATTCAGAGAGCTGCTTTTCCATATCTATTTTGTTTTTTCTGTCCACATATTACACACTCCTTTCCTTTGTATTGTTTGTGTTCGACAATATTCCTTAAAATCTCTTGTTTCATATAGAACAGTCTTTTACATTTTCGGAGTGTTGCACATTCGTTTTTCTATTTCCTCTTTCAGTAAAAATAGCAAAGCTGTATTATTGATAGGATAATCTACATTAAATCGTTGCTTTAAATCTAATTCCATATAGGCATATCTCATTGCTCTTTCTACTTTTGTCCCTGTTGTTTTATGTCTTTTGGCTGTTAGTCTATATAATTCCATCATTGATAGTTCTTCATCCTGTGTCATTTCATTTTCTTTCATAATCATCAATGCTGTTGGCCAGTATCTAAAACCTAATATATGTATTTTTATTCCTATTTCTTTCAATAACTGCTTTGCTATTGTTTTTGTTTGTTCCAATGTTTTCTCTATTTGTTCCGCTCTATTTATTGGTTCTTTTTTCACTTTTTCCATTGTTTATACCTTCCTTTCTTAACAATTTCCAAGGTGTCTGTATTCTCATTTGTGATTCTGTTGCTGATCCTCTTCTGTTTTTTTATTTCCTGCTTGCAATATTGCTAGCGTAATAAATGATGCTATGTATCCTACAAAATATCCTAGAATAAACTTTCCCATGCTATACCTCCTTAAATAAATTGATAAATATTTTTTCCAATACAGGTACTACAATGCTATTTCCTGCTTGTTTATAAAGTTGTGTATTGCTAGTAGGAATATTTGCAGCTTTTTCAAAATCTCTATAACTAAATCCCATTAATTGCCAACATTCACTTGGAGTTAATTTTCTTATTCTCATTTCTTGGTCTAAAACAGCCATATTATCATTAGCAGTCAATGTTTGTGAAACTTGATGTCCCACTCTTCCTCTTCTAGTCTTACTTTTTGGGTAAGCTAAATTTATACTATCTCCTTCTGTCGCTTCCATATATCCTTTTTTAGTTGCATTTTTTACCATAACTTTAGGTTCCGTATTTCCTCCTTGGCAAGTATGTATTGTTGGGCTTATTCCATTCTCTGAATATACTCTTCTACAGCTCTCGTTTATTTTGTCCCATTTACCTCCTTGTAGATTTCCTTCTTGGATGCATTTAATCGTATTGTCAGTAGGACATAAAGCAGCGTTTGCTCTTAATGTATTTGCAATATCATCTCCACTTTTAGGTTTCCAAATAAATCCTGTACCTTTTTGTTGATGATTTTCATTATGTTTTATAAATCCATTAATCATCTTTTCGCTAATATAATATTTTTCATCGACTTCCTCTTCTAATACATCCTTTAATCTAAAATGCAACTCTTCTTTCTCAGGAAACTTAAATGTGCCTTTGTCTATGTCTTTTCTAATGCTAATTGTGTAAACTCTTTCTCTATTTTGTGGTATTCCGTAATCCTTGGCGTTAAGTATTTGGTAGTAGTTGTTATATCCTAGCTCCTCCAATGTTTCTATGTATTTATAAATTATGAATATGTTTCTTACTTAATATGTTTCTTACATTTTCCCAGATTACATACTTTGGTAGACACCATTTAACAATTTCTACAGTATTCCACATTAAGCTACTTCTTGTATTTGTCCCTACATCTCCTCCTGTTTGTTTCCCTGCTATTGAGAAGTCCTGGCATGGGCTACCGTGAGTTATAACATCTATAAATCTTGGTAACTTTTGTATCTCTATTTTTGTGATATCTCCTAGGTTTAATTTTTCATCTACACCATGTATTGCACAGTAACTTTTTACTGCATATTTATCTATTTCACTAAAACCTATTAATTTGTAATCGATTCCTATGTTATAAAGTGCTTTTTCAAATGCTCCAATTCCAGAAAATAGGCTCAATATTTCTAATTCTTTCACTTTGTCCCTCCTTTTCTGCTTGACTTTTTATATTGTCTTTGATAAAATAAGTACAGAAAGTATTTTTATAAATATTTTTCAAAAAGAGTTTAATTTTCTATACTTTGGTCGGTATTTTGGATTAGCTCTTTTTTTCTTACTTCTTTTAGTCTGTTTTTCATTTTTGCTAGTGTTATAATGTGCCAATAATAGCATCTATCTAATTTGTCTGGCATTCCGCTTCCTCCTTCTTTACACTTATTAATTCCTTTACCTCATCTAATAAATCATCTAATTGTTGTTCTGCTGTTGTTTCCATTAAATTGATTTCTTTGTTTATTATGTATGCAAGTCTTTTTTCTTTTTCTCCCTCTTCTTCTAAGAATGTATATACATGTATCTGCAATCTCATTGAGTTATAATCTTTTATAGATTTTGTAAGATCTATTGTTGCCCAATACTTATCAACTTTACTTAATAGAGCATATAAGTTTGTTATTTTTTCTAAAATTGTACTTTTTAATTCCATTAATCTTTCCTCCCATATTTTTGAATTATTTTTTCTGCATCTTCCATTGCTTCCTTAAATCCGCAGTCTGAACATATATCTGTTTTGTTATCTCTACGGCTTAGTGCTGGTCTTTCTCCTAATAATCCGCCACACTTTGGGCATTTCTTATTTTTATTATTTCTTTCCATGTTTAGCCTTCTTTCTTTTCTTTTCGCTTTCTTGGTAGATATCTTCTATTACCATTACTATTAATAATCCTATTATTGGTATTAGGTATTCTCCTCCGTATGCTTGATATCCTCTTATTTTGTTTGCGTAATTTATTGCTAAAATTGTAAGTATAATTGTTGCTATAATTATTGCTATTTCGATTACTCTAACTATGAATTTCTTTTTATTTGATATTTTCAATTTTGTTCACTCCTTCCAATTCTTTAATATCATTTAGGTCTGTTAGGTCTTGTCCTTCATATTTTTCTAAAAATTCTAATAATGAAGTTCTCCTAATTTTGAAACTTCCTAATTTTAATGCTGGTAATAATCCTTTATTTATTAAGTCATATATGTAGTTAGGATTAGTTTTTAATAACTTCGCAGTTTCAGCTACTGTATACAAAATATCTTCCATATAAAATCCTCCTTTTTTTGTGTGGTGTTCCGCATTTTTTTATCATCATTTTTTCTCCTTTTCTCTTGTGCTTTTTATTCACAAGCAATATAAAAAAAATTAATTCACTTTTACATATATTTTGTAATCAATACTATTTTTTTCGCAATAAGCAATAAGTGCATTACAAAATTTAGGGCTATCTGCGTTTTTTCTTTCGTTAATTATTGCACTCACATATTCCCTACCCATACCTATTTCTTTTGCAAAATATGAATTATTATCATGGAATTTTTCTTTAATAAGCTGTTTAACTTCTTCTACTTTTACTTCCATTTTTGCTGCCATGTTATTCCTCCTTTCTTTAGTGTGTCTTTTATTCACATTTGCATTATATAATTAGTGTTTTATTTTGTCAAGACTTTTTTGTATTTTTTTTTCACACTTTTTGTTGATTTTTTTTTCACATTGTTATATACTAATATTGTAAGGAGAAATTGCCATGTTTAACAAAGAAAAATTTAGTGAAATTTTATTAAATATTGTAAATCAATATGAAAGTATTTCTGACTTTGCTAATACTTCTAAAGTTGGAAGAAGTTATTTATCAAAATACATCAATGGAAAAATATCCTCTCCTCCCAGTCCTAAAGTATTAAATAAAATTGCTAATTACTCTAAAGGTCTAATAACTTATGAAGAATTAATGATTATTTGTGGTCACATTAATAGTACTGCTTCTATCCATAATATAAATTTAGATATTTTGAAAATTTTGAATGATGAAAAAACTAAAATTTACAAATCTCTAAATAAAAATGACCAAAAAATCTTTAATTCATTAATAAAGGATTTCAATTTGTCTATTTTAAATAATGAAAATTTTGATGTAAATTCCCACATTGATAGTATTGTAAATGTTTCTTCTAAAAATAACATACTAAATGCTTTTAATATTTACAATGATAAATTTAATCAATATATGCAACTTGTGTTATCTAATACATGTTATATTCCTTTATTAAAATATATAGAAAATTTTGATAATATTCTATCTGATGAAAATATTTTAGATCATATATACTTACCAGAAGATTTGCGACCTGCAGATGATTTTATAGCATATAGTTGCAATAATGATAAAATGTTGCCTTTACTAGGTAATGATGATATTGCTATTATTCATAAAGAAAACAATATTATTTCTGGCTCTACTTATTTTGTTTATAACTTAGAAACTAATAATGTTGATATTGCAAAATTAATAAAAAAAGATTCTAGTATTGAACTAATATTTATGAACCCTTACTTTCCTAGCGAAACCTATAATATTAGTAATATAAAAGTTATAGGAAAAGTGATTCGAGCTGAAAATAAAAGTGCTTTTAAATAGAAATAAATAAATGATTATAATTTTTATATAAAAATTGGATAATGTGTTTAGTTTTTGCGGAACACCACACATTACCCAGAGCATAGACACTTTAAAGTGACTACATTTGTATTATATATAAATGTACCCCATTTTTCAAGTGTTTATGAAAATAAATTAAAGAAAAATGGAGGTATTTTTTATGGCAGAAATTAATGTAAGAAAAAGAGGTCAAAAATGGCAGTATCAATTTGAAGCTGCAAAAATCGAAGGAAAAAGAAAACAAATTACAAAGTCTGGTTTTAATACAAAAAAAGAGGCTCTTGATGCAGGTGTAAAAGCTCTTGCCGAATATAATAATTCTGGGCTGCATTTTGAACCATCAGAAATATCTGTATCAGATTACTTCGACTATTGGTATAAAAACTATGTAACATTAGAATTAAAAATAAATACACAACAGTCTTATAAAAATTATATTGAAAATCACATCAAACCTAGTATAGGAATTTATAAATTGAAATCACTCACTCCTACTATTCTGCAGGAATTTGTAAATTCAAAATATATTAATGGTTTTAGCAAAAGCCATTTAACAAACCTTATGGGTGTTCTATCTGGTGCATTAAAGTATGCTGTGCATCCTTGCAGTTTCATAAAAGGTAGTCCTATGCTATATGTGAAATTTCCAAAATACGAGCATTCTAAAACTGATGCAAACCATAAGTATATAAAACCTGAGGAATTTGAAAAAATAATAGACCGCTTCCCTTATGGTTCTACTTTTTATTTACCTATTATGATTGGTTATTATACTGGATTTAGAATTGGAGAAACTTTAGGATTAACTTGGGATGATATCGATTTGGAAAATAAAAAAATATCTATAAATAAAATTGTCTATTATAATGATGATACTAAACTATGGTATTTTGGAACTCCTAAAACACCTACAAGTACAAGAACTATAGAGATAGGAAATACTTTACTTAATATTCTAAAAAAATATAAAAAGGATCAATTACAGAATAAATTAAAATACGGTTGCCATTATACTTGTGTTTATGAAGGAATTGAAACCATTGACAATAAAGAATATAGACCTTTATATTTTTTGAAAGCAAATATTCCTTCTGGTACATTAAAAAAAGTGGAAATGGTATGTACAAAAGAAGATGGCGAAATTGTTACTCCTAATTCTTTCAAATATGCATCTAAAGTAATCAATTATGGTTTAGGTATAACATTTAACTATCATTCTTTAAGACACACCCATGCAACTACTCTAATTGAAAATGGAGCAGAAATAAAAGATGTTCAAGTTAGACTAGGTCATGCCAATATAGAAACTACTTATAACACTTATGTGCATCATACAGAAAAAATGAGTAATAATTCCGTAGAAATATTTGAAAAAGCTATAAATCAAAATAAGAGTCATTAAGGCTCTTATTTTTTTACATATAATTGTCAACCGCATAAAATTTTGGTTGACAAATGGTTGACATTTACAACATTTTTACTATTAAAAATTGCTATAACTATTGATTTTTCAAGGTTAGAAGTGTAACAGTTTCGATATGCGAGGTAAATGGAAACATATCTACTGGCTGTATTTTACATATATTATATTTTTCTTCTAATAATTTTAAATCTCTTACCATGGTAGCTGGATTGCAACTAATGTATACTACTTTTTGTGGTTGCACTTTCAAAATATTTTGTACTGTTGTATTATCCAAACCACGTCTTGGAGGATCTACCAAAATAACATTTGGTTGTACCTTTTTATTTTCTAATAATTCAGTTAATGCTTTCTCAACATCTCCACAAATAAATTCTATATTTTCAATGTTATTCTGTTTAGCATTTTCTCTAGCATCTTGAATAGCTTGCTCAATAATTTCAATTCCATAAACCTTTTTAGCAAATTTTGAAGCATATATTCCAATTGTTCCTATTCCACAATATAAGTCTAAGACTATATCCTCTTTTTTGATATCAGCCCCCTTTATTGCTTCATAATATAATATTTCTGTTTGTGTTGGATTTACTTGATAAAAAGACATAGGAGAAATTTTGAATGTATATTCTCCCAACTTGTCATAAATATATCCATCTCCATATAATATAACATTTTGATTTCCTAAAATAACATTAGTATTTTTCATGTTAATATTTTTTACAATTGTTTTTAATGTATATTCTGAATATCTTTGGCTAAAATTTTCTAGTAAATAAGCAACTAATTCTTTTTCTTTTGGAAAATCACTATCATTAATAACCAATACACACATTACTTCTTTTGTTTTTTTTCCTGACTTAACTACAATGTGTCTAAAAATCCCCTGATGTGTTTCTTCTTGGTAAGCAGATATATGATTTTTCTTTAAAAAATCAACTACTAATTTAGCAAGATATTCCGAAATAGGATGCTGAATTTTACATTCTTGTATTGGTACAATATCATGTGTTCTATTGGCAAAAACACCAATTGTAAGATTGCCTTTTTTATCATATCCTACTGGATATTGAGCCTTATTTCTATAATGATATGGCTCTTTCATCCCAATAGTTGGTTTTATTTCTATCTTATTTCTCAAAGTTTTATCCACTAAATTCTGCACAATTTCTCTTTTCAAACTTAAAGTTGCTTCATAATTCATATGTCTCAAACTACATCCACCACATTTTTGATAAGTAATGCATCCTGCTTCTATTCTATTTGTAGATGGGTTTATTATCTCTATTACTTTTCCAAAAGCATGAGATTTCGTTGTTTTTAATATTAGAATTTTACATCTTTCTTCTTTTATTGCCCCATGAACAAAAATAGTATAACCTTCTATTTTAGCAATTCCTTCGCCTTCATATCCTTGGTCCACTATATCAACTATATATGTTTCATTCTTTTTTACTGGTATTTCCATTTTTCCTCTTCCTAGCCTATTTCACTTTATAAATATTCCTTAATAACATCATATAATTTATGAATTGGTAACCCCATTGTAGAAAAGTAATTACCATCAATTTTGTTGATAAAAACTGCAAATTTACTTTGAACTGCATATCCTCCTGCCTTATCATATGGCTTATCCTCTTCTATCCATTTATCAATTTCTTCATCTGTCATATCTTTAAAATATAGTTCTGCTTTATCATAATCCACATTTTCTGTATACTTATCACCATTTTGGATCAGTACTGCTAAACTAGTAATAACTGTATGTTTGTCATTTTTTAGATCATTTAACATCCTTACTGCTTCTGCTTTATCTTTTGGCTTTCCATAAACATTATTCCCTTTTAACACCATTGAATCAGAGCCAATTACAATTCTATCTCCTTGTGTTTTATCAAACACAGCTTTTGCTTTAATATATGCTAATCTTTTAGATTGTTCTTCTATAGTTAGTCCTTTTTCAAAGGTTTCGTCACAATTACTTACTACCACTTCACATGGAATTTGTAACATATCCATTAATACTTTTCTTCTAGGCGATTTAGACGCTAAAATAAACTTCATTCTTCTTCCTCTTTTCCATACATTTTTTCTTTATTTATACCACTAGCTAGCTAGAAAGTCAAGCTCTAACTCTTTTTGTATCTACTGAAAAAAATTCAAGAAATATGAAATTAGTGTTGACATAGAAATAAGAAATGTGCTACAATAATTTTTGTTAAGTTAATTGTGCAAAATAAATTGTGGGTAATTATCTTATCATAAATAATATATTTATGCGGATGTGGCGGAACTGGCAGACGCGCTGGTCTTAGGAACCAGTACCAACGGTGTGGAGGTTCGAGTCCTCTCATCCGCACCAACGACGTATCTGTTCGAACTTTTTATAGAACAGATAGATACAGAAATCAATCAGAAAATAAAATCTGGTTGATTTTTTTGTTGCCTAAAAACAATATGAAAATCATCCAAATGAAAGGATGGTGCGAAAAATGAAGATAATTAAGCAAGAACTAGAATTTGAGGAATGTCTAAAACAAAGGCTTGAATTTATATGTGAGTTTTCTAAAGTTACTCCTACTTTTATAAATGGTAGTATTAGAAAATTATCGAAAACTAATCTTACATATATTGAGCCACATAGAGTGATTATTAAAAATATTACTTTTTTAGTTTTTAATTATTCAAACGATGTTTACATTTCTAACTTGACTCAAAAGATTAAATTATCAGAGTTAGAAGAATATTTGAAAAATATATAAATGTAAATATTTGACATTTCTTAAAATCGTAGTATAATATAATCAATGAAAAATTTATATTTACTCGGCAAGAGTTATATATATGAGTACTTTGAAAAGATTATATTATATTGCATTATTATATTTTAGTTTATGATAAATGGATTTAAGAGATGTCAGTAGTACTCGTGTACTTTGATGTCTCTTTTTGTTTTATAA